>NZ_JBMDIJ010000006.1:0-206260 GCF_057808595.1 Pseudomonas sp. FG98
CCCCCCCCCCTGGGCCGCAACGCGGCCCCAAATTTCACGCGGAGGAACCAGCCATGTCACTTAGCGTCTTCGACCTGTTCAAGATCGGCATCGGCCCCTCCAGCTCCCATACCGTCGGTCCGATGCGCGCCGCTGCGCGCTTCGCCGAAGGACTGCGGCGTGACGGCCTGCTGGCCGCCACCCACAGCGTCAGGGTCGAGCTGTACGGCTCGCTCGGAGCCACCGGCAAGGGCCACGGCAGCGACAAGGCCGTGCTGCTCGGGCTGGAAGGCGAGCAACCCGACAGCGTCGATACCGACAGCATTCCCGCCCGCCTGAAGACGATCCGCGACAGCGGTCGCCTCGACCTGCTCGGCGAACACCCCATCGAGTTCCACGAAAAACAGCACCTGGCAATGATCCGCAAGCCGCTGGACTACCACCCCAACGGCATGATCTTCCGCGCCTTCGACAGCGCCGGCCTGCAGATCCGCAGCCGCGAGTACTACTCGGTGGGTGGTGGCTTCGTGGTCGACGAAGACGCGGCCGGAGCCAACCGCATCGTCGAGGACAAGACGCCGCTGGCGTATCCGTTCAAGACCGCGCGGGAGCTTCTGGCCCACTGCGCCGCGCATCAGTTATCGATCAGCCAGGTGATGCTGGCCAACGAAGCCGCCTGGCGCCCGGAAAGCGAGACCCGCGCCGGCCTGCTGAAGATCTGGCAGGTCATGCAGGACTGCGTCAGCGCCGGCTGTCGCAACGAAGGCATCCTGCCCGGCGGGCTCAAGGTGCGTCGGCGCGCGGCGGCGTTGTACCGCCAGCTCTGCGCCAGCCCGGAAGCGAGCCTGCGCGATGCCCTCTCGGTGCTCGACTGGGTCAACCTCTATGCCCTGGCGGTGAACGAGGAAAACGCCTTCGGCGGGCGGGTGGTCACCGCTCCGACCAACGGCGCCGCCGGGATCATTCCGGCGGTCCTGCACTACTACATGCGCTTCATCCCCGGCGCCAACGAGGACGGGGTGGTGCGTTTTCTTTTGACCGCCGCCGCCATCGGCATCCTTTACAAGGAAAACGCCTCGATCTCCGGTGCCGAAGTCGGCTGCCAGGGCGAGGTCGGCGTGGCCTGCTCGATGGCCGCCGGCGCCCTCTGCGAGGTCATGGGCGGCAGCGTGCAACAGGTGGAGAACGCCGCCGAAATCGGTATGGAACACAACCTGGGCCTGACCTGCGATCCGATCGGCGGGCTGGTCCAGGTGCCCTGCATCGAGCGCAACGCCATGGGCTCGGTGAAGGCGATCAACGCGGTGCGCATGGCCTTGCGCGGCGACGGGCAGCATTTCGTCTCACTCGACAAGGTCATCCGCACCATGCGCCAGACCGGCGCGGATATGAAAAGCAAATACAAGGAGACCGCTCGCGGCGGTCTGGCCGTCAACATCATCGAATGCTGACATCCCTTTGAAACCAGGAGTCCTACATGTCCACCGAAACACTGCTGAAAACCCCGCTGCACGCCCTGCACCTGGAACTGGGCGCGCGCATGGTGCCCTTCGCCGGCTACGACATGCCGGTGCAGTACCCGCTGGGGGTAATGAAGGAGCACCTGCACACCCGTGAGCAGGCCGGCCTGTTCGATGTCTCGCACATGGGCCAGATTCGCCTGCGCGGCGCCAATGCCGCCGAAGCCCTGGAAAGCCTGGTACCGGTGGACATCATCGACCTGCCGGTAGGCATGCAGCGCTATGCCATGTTCACCAACGAACAGGGCGGCATCCTCGATGACCTGATGGTCGCCAACCTGGGTGACGGCGAGCTGTTCCTGGTGGTCAACGCCGCCTGCAAGGACCAGGACCTGGCTCATCTGCGCCAGCATATCGGTGACCAGTGCGAGATCGAGCCGCTGTTCGAGGAGCGTGCCCTGCTGGCCCTGCAAGGCCCGGCGGCGGTCAAGGTGCTGGAGCGCCTGGCGCCGCAGGTGGCGAAGATGACCTTCATGCAGTTCGCCCCGGTGCAACTGCTGGGTGAGGACTGCTATGTCAGCCGCTCCGGCTACACCGGCGAGGACGGCTACGAGATTTCCGTTCCGGCGCACAAGGCCGAGGCCCTGGCCCGGCGCCTGCTGGAAGAGCCGGAAGTCGCCGCCATCGGCCTGGGTGCCCGTGATTCGCTGCGCCTGGAAGCCGGGCTGTGCCTGTACGGCCACGATATGAACACCAGCACCACCCCGGTCGAAGCCAGCCTGCTCTGGGCCGTGTCCAAGGCACGCCGTGCCGATGGCCCGCGTGCCGGTGGATTCCCCGGCGCGGCCCAGGTCTTCGCCCAGCAACAGGCCGGCGTGACGCGCAAGCGCGTTGGCCTGCTGCCGCAGGAACGCACGCCGGTGCGTGAAGGCGCAGAGATCGTCGACGAGGCGGGCAAGGTGATCGGCCAGGTCTGCAGCGGTGGCTTCGGTCCGACCCTTGGCGCTCCGGTGGCCATGGGTTACCTGGACAGCGAGCAGACCGTCCTGGACACCCAGGTCTGGGCAATCGTGCGGGGCAAACGGGTGGCGATGAAGGTCAGCAAAATGCCGTTCGTAGCCCAGCGTTATTACCGCGGCTGAGCCAGGACAACTGGTGTCATGGTGCGTTCGGGATATTCGATTTCGAACGCACGTCCAAACTTTCGAACAGGGTACGGCGCAAGCCCCGGAAAAAGCGCGTAAAGATCCGCCGATAATCGCCTAAAAAGCCTAAGAACAGCGGTCTCCAGGGCTTGTTTTTCCCGGCGAAGTTAGCGTAGAGTCGTTGCCACTGTGTTTGCATGGGTCGCTTGGTTCGTGACCTGGACAGTAGGCTGAGATTCGCTACAACCCGTTCGACGTCTCTTACTTTCCTGCAACCAGCCCAGTGCCTTTCATGACAAACCAATGAAAGAAACTGTAATCACAATATTCAAGTTTCAAAGGGAATAAGACATGTCTCAACGTCAGAGCGGTACCGTCAAGTGGTTTAACGACGAGAAAGGTTTCGGTTTCATCACTCCAGAGAGCGGTCCGGATCTGTTCGTACACTTCCGCGCCATTCAAGGTAACGGCTTCAAGAGCCTGAAAGAAGGCCAGAAAGTCACCTTCATCGCTGTGCAAGGCCAGAAAGGCATGCAAGCTGACGAGGTTATCGCTGAAGCCTAAGTCTTCGCGAAATCCGAAAGCCCCTGTCAATGACAGGGGCTTTTTTTTGCGCGCAATTCCGTAGAATGCACGCTTTTGCGCCAGGAGCCTCACCGCATGTCCAAACAACTGCTCCAGCCACAAGGCGACTTTCCGGTTGCCGGACTGGGCCGCCGCCTGGCGGCGATGTTCTACGACTTCCTGCTCTGCACCGCCCTGCTGATGGTCACCACGCTGGTCTACAAGATGATCCAGATGTCGATCATCGGCGAAACGCAGATGCGCGCCATGACCGAAGCCGGCGCCCTGGATGGCGACCCGTTGCTCTCCACCGTGCTGCTGTTCGCCCTGTTCGGTTTCTTCGCCAAGTTCTGGACCCACGGCGGCCAGACCCTAGGCATGCAGGTCTGGGGCGTGCGGGTGCAGAACGCCGATGGCAGCGCCATCAGCCTGTGGCAGGCATTGCTGCGCTTCATAGTCTCGATCGCCTCGTGGCTGTGCCTGGGCCTGGGCTTTCTCTGGGTGCTGTTCGACAAGCAGAAGCGCAGCTGGCACGACATGTATTCCGAGACCCGGCTGGTGCGGATTCCCAAGCGCAAGAAATGACGGATAAAAAAAAGCCGACCCCAGGGTCGGCTTTTTTACGCCTGCGAAACGCCGGTCAACCCGCGCGCCGCAACAGCCAGACACCTGCCAGCGCACAGATCGCCGCCGGCAGCAGCACCGCCAGCAACGGCGGGAAGCCGAACACCTGGCTGGATGGCCCGAGCAGGTCCTGGGCAATGCGGAACACGAAGCCCACCAGTACGCCGGTGAATACCCGCTGACCAAGGGTCACCGAACGCAGCGGGCCGAAGATGAAGGAGATCGCCATCAGCACCAGCGCTGCGGTCACCAGCGGCTGCAGGACCTTGGTCCAGAAGGCCAGCCAGTAACGATCGTTGTTCAGCCCCTGGTCGGAGAGGTAGTGGATGTAGTCCCACAGGCCGGTGATCGACAGCGATTCCGGCGCCATCACCACGGTATTCAGCAGTTGCGGGGTCAGCGCTACATCCCAGCGCTCCTGCGGCGTTTTCACTACTTCGGTATGGTCGCCGCGGAACAGGGTGGTCGTGACGTCGGTCAGCAGCCAGTGATCCTGCTGGTACTGGGCACGACGGGAAAAGCTGGAGGACTGGATGCGTCGCTCGCTGTCGAAGTGATAGCGGGTCACACCCAGCATCAGGCCGTTCGGCTGCACAGTGTTGATGTGCACGAACTCTTCACCCTGGCGGTGCCACAGGCCGCGCTTGGAGGTCTGTGCCTCGCCGCCACCCTGGGCCAGGGAGCGGTCGGCCTGGGCCTTGTTCTCGGTGACCGGGGCAACGTATTCGCCGATCAGCACGCCAGCCAGCATCAGCACCAGCATCGGCTTCATCACTGCCCAGACGATGCGTCCGATGGACACCCCGGCCGCACGCATGATGGTCAGTTCGCTGTTGCTGGCCAGGCTGCCAAGGCCGATCAGGCAGCCGATCAGGCCGGCCATCGGCAGCATGTCGTAGAGACGTCGTGGTGCGGTGAGCAGGACGAACTCGCCGGCATTCCACAAGGTGTAGGTCTCGCTGATATCGCCCATCTCGTCGATGAAGGCGAACAGCGATGCCAGGCCGAGGATGATCCCGAGCACGGCGAGGATCGCCATGAACACGCTGCGACCGATGTAACCATCGAGCTTACGCACGGGTCACCTCCGCGGCACGGGCACGCATCTTCAGGCGCAGTGGCTCCCAGTACATCAGGCCCAGGCCAATCAGCAGGAACAGCAGGTGAACCGGCCACAAGCCCACGGACAGCGGGATCTTGCCCTTCTCCAGGGCGCCGCGGGCGGCAATCAGAATCGTCAGGTAGGCCATATACAGAAGAATCGCCGGCAGCAGCTTGAGGAAACGACCCTGGCGTGGATTGACCCGCGCCAGCGGTACGGCCATCAGGGTCACGATGAACACCAGCAGCGGCAGCGACAGGCGCCACTCCAGTTCGGCACGCTCGCGTGGGGCATCGCTCTTGAACAGTTCGGAGGTCGGGATCGCCTCGCGCTCGGAGATGTCCTGGCTGACCTCCGGCTTGGGCAGCAGTACGCCATAGGTGTCGTACTTGATGGCGCGGTAGTCGGCCTGGCCCGGGTTGCCGTCGTAGCGGTAGCCGTTTTCCAGGATCAGGTAGCGGTTGCCGTCGGCCTGCACTTCCTGCCGGCCCTTCTCGGCCACCAGCACGCTGATACCGCGGTCCTTGCTCTTGTCGCCGGACAGGCGTTTCTCGGAAATGAACACACCGGCGAGACGGCTGCGGTCGTCGGACAGTTGCTCGGTGTAGGTTACCCGGGTGCCATCACGCAGGGTCTGGAAACGGCCAGGCACGAGGGTATCGAACTCGGTCATGGCATCCTGCTGGTTGATGATCTGGGCGACGTGGGCCACCCCCTGGGGCGCCAGGCTCAGGCTCAGCCAGGCAACGATCAGCGCCACCAGCGCGGCCGGGGCCATGGTCATGCGCAGCAGGCGCTGCTGGCTCATGCCGGTGGCGGAGAGCACGGTCATCTCGCTTTCGAGATACAGGCGACCGTAGGCCAGCAGGATGCCAAGGAACAGGCCCAGCGGCAGGATCAGCTGCAGGAAGCCCGGCAGGCGATAGCCCATGATGAGGAACAGCACGCCCGGATCGAGCATGCCTTGTGCGGCCTGGGCCAGGTATTTGATGAAGCGCCCGCTCATGATGATGACCAGCAGCACGGCGCTGACGGCACTCAAGGTCACCAGGACCTCGCGGGACAGATAACGGAAGACGATCAAACCAGCCACTCCTGGGTTGTCAGGCTCGGACAGCCAAACAAGGAAAACGTTGCAACCAACAAGATAGTTGCCGGTGCGTCAATGCACCCGGACTTCGAAGTGGGCGCATTATCCTGTGATTGCCCCTGCCTGTCACTTCGCACCGCGCAATGCATGAAAACGGGGTTGTCACGGGCGCCGCACCGGGCTCAAACTGGCAGCTTTCCGTCTGGCCCGCCGCGGGCGGCCAGGTCGCTTCGAGCGCTCGCTACGTTTTGTACGACCAGCAGCGCACTGACAGTTCGTTCGGGGACCCTGACATGGATTTGGTTGTAAAAAGCGTAGCCGCAGCATCCTTGAAAACCGCCACCCTGGTCCTGCCCGTCGGCGAAGGCCGCAAGCTGGGCGCCAGCGCCAAGGCCGTCGATGAGGCCAGCAAAGGCGCACTGAGCGCCGTACTGAAACGCGGGGACATCGCCGGCAAGGTCGGCCAGACCCTGCTGCTGCAAGGCATCGCCGGCCTGAAGGCCGAGCGCGTGCTGCTGGTCGGCACCGGCAAGGACGACAACCTGGGCGATCGCGCCTGGCGCAAGGTCGCCAACGCCATCCTCGGCGTGCTCAAGGGCCTGAACGGTGCCGATGCGGTGCTGGCCCTGGAAGACGTTGCGGTCAGCGGCCGCGATGCCCATTACGGCAAGGCCCGCCTGCTGGCCGAAACCCTGCTCGACGGCGAATACGTGTTCGACCGCTTCAAGAGCCAGAAAGCCGAACCTCGCGCCCTGAAGAAAGTCACCCTGCTCGCCGACAAGGCCGGGCTGGCCGACACCGAGCGCGCAGTCAAGCACGCTGCCGCCATCACCAGCGGCATGCGTTTCACCCGCGACCTGGGCAACCTGCCACCGAACCTGTGCCACCCGACTTTCCTCGCCGAAGAAGCGAAGAACCTCGGCAAGGCCTTCAAGGGCCTCAAGGTCGAAATCCTCGACGAGAAGAAGATCAAGGATCTCGGCATGGGCGCCTTCTATGCCGTCGGCCAGGGCAGCGACCAGCCGCCACGGCTGATCGTGATGAACTACCAGGGCGCGAAGAAGACCGAAAAGCCGTTCGTGCTGGTCGGCAAGGGCATCACCTTCGACACCGGCGGTATCAGCCTGAAGCCGGGTGCCGGCATGGACGAAATGAAGTTCGACATGTGCGGCGCCGCCAGCGTGTTCGGCACCCTGCGCGCCGTGCTGGAGCTGCAGTTGCCGATCAACCTGGTGTGCCTGCTGGCCTGTGCCGAGAACATGCCGAGCGGTGGCGCTACCCGTCCGGGTGACATCGTCACCACCATGAGCGGGCAGACCGTGGAGATCCTCAACACCGATGCCGAAGGCCGCCTGGTGCTGTGCGACACCCTGACCTACGCCGAGCGCTTCAAGCCGCAGGCGGTGATCGACATCGCCACCCTGACCGGCGCCTGCATCGTCGCCTTGGGTAGCCACACCTCGGGCCTGATGGGCAACAACGACGAACTGGTCGAGCAACTGCTCAGCGCCGGCAAGCGCGCCGACGACCGCGCCTGGCAACTGCCGCTGTTCGATGAATACCAGGAACAACTGGACAGCCCGTTCGCCGACATCGCCAACATCGGCGGGCCGAAGGCCGGCACCATCACCGCCGGCTGCTTCCTCTCGCGCTTCGCCAAGGCCTACAACTGGGCGCACCTGGACATCGCCGGCACCGCCTGGATCAGCGGCGGCAAGGACAAGGGCGCCACTGGCCGTCCGGTCCCGCTGCTGACCCAGTACCTGCTCGACCGTGCCAATGCCTGACCAGGATGCCGGCCGGTCCGGTGACCGGTCGGCGCTTGCCTCATGAGCCAAGTCGACTTCTATATCCTGCCCAGCCCCTCCCCCGGCGCACGCCTGGATTTCGCCTGCAAGCTTTGCGAAAAAGCCTGGCGCCTGGGGCATCGGGTCTACCTGAATTGCACCGATACCGCCCAGCGCGACGAACTGGATGCGCGCCTCTGGGCGTTCAAGGGCGAGGCCTTCGTGCCCCACAGCCATGCCGAGGAGGATGCCGCGGCAGCGGTGGCCCTGGGCATCGGTGACGACGCCGGCGAGCATCAGGACCTGCTGGTCAATCTCGACCTGAAAGTCCCGCCGTTCGCTGCGCGCTTCGCTCGGATCGCCGAGATCGTGGTGGAAGACCCGGCCATCCGCCAGGCCACCCGAGAGAGTTTCCGCTTCTACCGCGAACAGGGCTATGCTCTGCAAGATCACCGCTTACAGCGATTCTGACGACGATGGACAAACGCCCTGCCCTGCCTCAATCCGCCCACTTGCTGGACGACCTGGAGTCGATTCGCCAGTTGCTGGGCGATGAAACCCTGCAACCGCCGCTGCTGACCGAAACCGTGGAAGAACAGATCCCGCTGTTGCTCGAACCGGCCGAAGAGCTCGCACCGCCTCCTCCCGCTGCCGCCCCGGTGGCAGAGCCCGACCCGCAGGCCCGCCGCCAGGACACCCTGCTGCACCTGGACGCCGAACTGCGCGCCGCCGCGCAACTGATCATGCAGGACGTCATCGACGACTTCGCCCCGCATATCGAGAACGAGATCAAGCGGCGACTGGATGCCCGCCTGGAACGGCTACTCAACCAATCCTCCTGACACACCCTGGATCCCCACAGAAGGCATATAACCCTGTGGGAGCTGGCTTGCCAGCGATTTGGCCAGACCTGACAACATCATTGCTCTTGCCGGCCTCATCGCTGCATGGGTATCTACACAACTTGAGATCAACCACAAAGCCACAGGTCGCCGTGTACCTGTGGGAGCGGCTGTTAGCCGCGATTGGCCGCAAAGCGGCCATGAAACCTGTGCCCTCGGTGTGTCAGGCAGATCTGGGACTTAGGTTTTACGACGGCTTCGCCGCCGATCGCGCGGTCCGGCGTCCCGGCTAACAGCCGCTCCCACAAGGTCCGTGTTGTACCTGATAGAGATGTGTAGATACCCATGCTCATCGCTGGCAAGCCAGCTCCCACAGGGTCATGTGTTGCCATTGCCCTGCTTATCGCCTCAACCCCCCGCCTCCGTTATACTTCCCGGCTTTCCCGAATAAATGCCATAGGGTCCCCCCGCGCAATGGATAAGACCTACCAGCCGCACGCCATCGAAACCTCCTGGTACAACACCTGGGAGTCCGAGAATTACTTCGCCCCGCAAGGCGCGGGCGAGTCGTACACCATCATGATCCCGCCGCCGAACGTCACCGGCAGCCTGCACATGGGTCACGGCTTCAACAACGCGATCATGGACGCCCTGATCCGTTTCCGTCGCATGCAGGGCCGCAACACCCTGTGGCAGCCGGGCACCGACCACGCCGGTATCGCCACCCAGATGCTGGTGGAGCGCCAACTGGAAGCCAAGGGCCAGAACCGTCACGACCTGGGCCGCGAGAAGTTCCTGGAGAAGGTCTGGGAATGGAAGGATCAATCGGGTGGCAACATCAGCCGCCAGATCCGCCGCCTGGGCTCCTCCGTGGACTGGAGCCGCGAGCGCTTCACCATGGACGACGGCCTGTCCGAAGCGGTCAAGGAAGCCTTCGTGCGCCTGCATGAAGACGGCCTGATCTACCGCGGCAAGCGCCTGGTCAACTGGGACACCAAGCTGCACACGGCGATCTCCGACCTCGAAGTGGAAAACCACGACGAGAAAGGCCACCTGTGGAACCTGCGCTACCCGCTGGCCGATGGTGCGAAAACCGCCGAAGGCAACGACTTCCTGATCGTCGCCACCACCCGTCCGGAAACCATGCTCGGCGACTCCGCCGTAGCCGTTAACCCGAACGACGAACGCTACCAGGCGCTGATCGGCAAGTTCGTCGAGCTGCCGCTGATCGGCCGCCGCATCCCGATCATCGCCGACGACTACTGCGATCCGGAATTCGGCACCGGCTGCGTGAAGATCACCCCGGCCCACGACTTCAACGACTACGAAGTCGGCAAGCGCCACAACCTGCCGCTGCTGAACATCTTCGACAAGAACGCCACGGTCCTGGCCGCCGCCCAGGTGTTCAACCTCGACGGCACGGTCAACGAATCCATCGACGCCAGCCTGCCGGCCAAGTACGCCGGTCTCGACCGCTTCGCCGCGCGCAAGCAGATCGTCGCCGACTTCGATGAGCTGGGCCTGCTGGTCAGCGTCGACGACCACGCCCTGAAAGTGCCGAAGGGCGACCGTTCCGGCACCGTCATCGAGCCGTGGCTGACCGACCAGTGGTACGTCTCCACCAAACCGCTGGCCGAACCGGCCATCGCTGCCGTGGAAGACGGGCGTATCCAGTTCGTTCCGAAACAATACGAAAACATGTACTTCTCCTGGATGCGTGACATCCAGGACTGGTGCATCAGCCGCCAGCTGTGGTGGGGCCACCGCATTCCGGCCTGGTACGACGAGTCCGGCAAGGTCTACGTCGGCCGCAGCGAAGAAGAAGTACGGGCGAAGAACAACCTCGGCGCCGACGTGGTCCTGAATCAGGACAACGACGTGCTCGACACCTGGTTCAGCTCCGGCCTGTGGACCTTCTCCACCCTTGGCTGGCCGCAGCAGACCGAATTCCTCAAGACCTTCCACTCCACCGACGTGCTGGTCACCGGCTTCGACATCATCTTCTTCTGGGTTGCCCGGATGATCATGCTGACCATGCACCTGGTGAAGAACGAGGACGGCACCCCGCAGGTGCCGTTCAAGACCGTCTACGTGCACGGCCTGGTGCGCGATGGCCAGGGCCAGAAGATGTCCAAGTCCAAGGGCAACGTCCTTGACCCGCTGGACATCGTCGACGGCATCACCCTCGACGCGCTGCTGGAGAAACGCACCAGCGGCATGATGCAGCCCAAGCTGGCGGAAAAAATCGCCAAGCAGACCAAGGCCGAGTTCCCCGAAGGCATCGCCAGCTACGGCACCGACGCCCTGCGCTTCACCTTCTGCTCGCTGGCGTCCACCGGTCGCGACATCAAGTTCGACATGGGCCGCGTCGAGGGCTACCGCAACTTCTGCAACAAGATCTGGAACGCCGCCCGCTACGTGCTGGACAAGGGCGAGGACTGCGGCCAGAACGGCGAGGCCTACGAGCTGTCGCTGGCGGACCGCTGGATCATCTCGCAACTGCAACGCACCGAAGCCGAAGTGACCCGCCAACTGGAGCAATTCCGCTTCGACCTGGCTGCCCAGGCACTGTACGAGTTCATCTGGAACCAGTACTGCGACTGGTACCTGGAGCTGTCCAAGCCTGTGCTGTGGGACGAGAACGCCCCGGTCGAACGCGCTCGCGGCACCCGTCGCACCCTGGTCCGGGTACTGGAAGTGGCGCTGCGCCTGGCCCATCCGTTCATGCCATTCATCACCGAGGAAATCTGGCAGCGCCTGGCGCCGCTGGCCGGTATCGACGGCAAGACCATCATGCTGCAGCCATGGCCTGAAGCGAACGAGAGCCGCATCGACGCCGCCGCCGAAAGCGACATCGAGTGGGTCAAGGAGCTGATGCTCGGCGTGCGCAACATCCGGGGCGAAATGAACATCGGCCCGGGCAAGCCGCTGCAACTGTTCCTGAAGAACGCCAGTGCCGATGACCAGCGCCGTCTGGTCGAAAACGAAGCGCTGCTGAAGAAGCTGGCCAAGATAGAATCGTTCACCGTGCTCGGCGAGCAGGACGAAGCACCACTGAGCGCCACCGCGCTGGTCGGTGACCTGCAAGTGCTGGTACCGATGGCCGGCCTGATCGACAAGGACGCCGAGCTGGCACGCCTGAACAAGGAAATCCAGCGTCTGCAGGGCGAAGTCCAGCGCGTCGGCGGCAAGCTGTCCAACGCCGCCTTCGTCGACAAGGCACCGCCTGCGGTGATCGACAAGGAGCGCGCCAAGCTGGCCGAAGCCGAACAGGCCCTGGCCAACTTCACCGAGCAGCACGCGCGGATCGCCGCCCTGTAAAGCGACCCCGCCCCTGTGGGAGCTGGCTTGCCAGCGATGACTGTTGTGACTTCACTGACTTCATCGCTGGCAAGCCAGCTCCCACAGGTCCGCGCTCAAGCAAGCCCACGACCATGACCAAACCCGAAAAACCCACCCTGCACCCGCGCAACCGCCATCAGGGCCGCTACGACTTCCCCGCCCTGATCAAGGCCCTCCCGGACCTCGCCCGCTTCACCATCACCAACCCCCATGGCAAGCCGAGCATCGACTTCGCCAATCCGGAAGCGGTGCGGGTGTTCAACCGAGCGTTGCTGAAGGCCCAGTACGGCATCCAGTTCTGGGACATTCCCGCCGACTACCTGTGCCCGCCGATTCCGGGACGTGCCGACTACCTGCACGCCCTGGCCGATCTGCTGGCCGAGGAAAATGCCGGCGAGATCCCCCGTGGCGCGCAGATCCAGGCACTCGACGTCGGCGTTGGCGCCAACTGCATCTACCCGCTGCTGGGCAATGCGGACTACCGCTGGCGCTTCACCGGCTCGGATATCGATCCGCTGGCCCTGGCCTCGGCCAAGGCCATCGTCCAGGCCAATGGCCTGGGCAAGTTCATCAGCCTGCGCCAGCAAGGCAACCACAAGCACATCCTCAGCGGCCTGCTGGCCGCCGAGGAGCGCTTCGACCTGACCTTGTGCAATCCGCCCTTCCACAGCTCCCGTGAGGAAGCCACCCGCGGCAGCCAGCGCAAATGGCGCGCCTTGGGCAAGGCCGATCCGAAGCGCAAGCTTCCGGTGCTGAATTTCGGCGGGCAGAACAACGAGCTGTGGTGCGAAGGCGGCGAGATCCGTTTCGTCACGCAACTGGTACAGGAGAGCAAGGCCGTGGGCCAGCAGGTGCTGTGGTTCAGCAGCCTGGTGTCGAAAGCGAGCAACCTGCCCGGTATCGAAGCAGCGCTGAAGAAGGCCGGTGCCGTCGAGCAACGGGTCATGGAGATGGGCCAGGGGCAGAAGCAAAGTCGCCTGGTGGCCTGGACTTTCCAGGATCCGGCTGCCCGCCAGCAATGGCGACAGCAACGCTGGAAGGCGAAGTAGGCTACTTTCGCCAGACGTAAAAAAAACGCATCAGGCTCGCGCCGGATGCGGTTTTTTCGTGCTGCTTACAATTACTTGTTTACAGCGTCGGTCAGCACTTTGGCTGGCACGAACTTGACGACTTTCTTGGCAGCGATTTCGATGGCAGCGCCAGTCGAAGGGTTGCGACCGGTACGGGCAGGACGCTCGGTGATTTTCAGCTTGCCAATGCCTGGCAGGGTGATTTCGCTGCCGTTTTCCAGTTGATCAGCAACGATCTGGCCCAGTTGCTCCAGTGCGTTACGCGCGGTGGTTTTCGGCGCGTCGATAGCTTCAGCGATATCGGCGATCAGTTGGTCTTTGGTCAATGCCATGGTGGTGTTCCTTCCCTAATCAAATTCAGTGGGTTTGCAGAGTGCCGCGTCAGCCATCGGGTCCGGCTCCGTAGTCGGACGGCCGGGATACATCCATTTTTGCCAATCGCGTATGTAGATACCTAAAAATGCGATTGGTTCGACGTGACGCCAGCGGTCTGCCAGCACTGCGCCTCACAGGGGGCGCAAGACCGGGCAAAACTACCACAGGAATAGATAAATATCCGCCTCGCAGGTCGCAAATCTTCAGGTTTTTCGGGGGTTTACACAAAATATCGCAAAAAACAGAACGAAAAACGAACAGAGCCCCCCGGCATCCCACCTGGAAGCCCGTCCCGAGGCCCAGCTGGGTTACACTTGGCAACTTTGCCACGCCCTGCGCCACACCTTCATTGAGCCGAGAATTCCATGCCGATCCGTCATTGCATCGTCCACCTGATCGACAAGAAACCCGATGGCAGCCCTGCGGTCCTGCACGCGCGCGATTCCGAACTGAGCGAGTCGACCGCTATCGAGAACCTCCTGGCCGACCTGAATGACAGCTACAACGCCAAGCAGGGCAAGGCCTGGGGTTTCTTCCATGCCGAGTCCGGCGCCCACCCGTTCAGCGGCTGGTTGAAACAGTACCTGGACAGCGAAGAAACCTTCACCGGGTTCAGCCGTACTGCGGTGGAGCATCTGCAAAAGCTGATGGAGGAATCGAACCTGTCGGTGGGCGGCCACGTGCTGTTCGCCCATTACCAGCAAGGCATGACCGACTACCTGGCCATCGCCCTGCTGCACCACAGCGAGGGCGTCGCGGTTAACGCCGAGCTGGATGTCACCCCGTCCCGCCACCTCGACCTGAGCCAGCTGCACCTGGCCGCGCGGATCAATATCTCCGAGTGGCGCAACAACCAGAATTCCAAGCAGTACATCTCCTTCATCAAGGGCAAGAACGGCAAGAAGGTCTCCGACTACTTCCGTGACTTCATCGGTTGCCAGGAAGGCGTCGACGGGCCCGGCGAGACCCGTACCCTGCTCAAGGCCTTCAGCGATTTCGTCGAGAGCGAGGACCTGCCCGAGGAAGCCGCCCGCGAGAAGACCCAGACCCTGGTCGAGTACGCCACCAGCCAGACCAAGGCCGGCGAACCGGTGACCCTGGAAGAGCTGTCGAGCCTGATCGACGAAGACCGCCCGAAAGCCTTCTACGACCATATCCGCAACAAGGACTACGGGCTCTCTCCGGAGATCCCGGCGGATAAACGCACCCTCAACCAGTTCCGCCGCTTCACCGGTCGCGCCGAAGGCCTGTCGATCAGCTTCGAAGCCCACTTGCTCGGTTCGAAGATCGAATACGACGAAGAAGCCGGTACCCTGACGATCAAGGGCCTGCCTACCCAACTGATGGACCAGCTCAAGCGGCGCAAGGACTGAACCATTCATCCGAACTGATATTTTTGCCAGTAGCAGCCTCTTCGTTCGGATAGTTAGCCTGAGCGTGTCGTCACCGACCTTCTCGCCCAGTCGTCTTGCACGTGGTGACCCCTTTGCGACTCACCTGATCAGGACCGGGCTTGAAGATGATGACCCTCGTTTCCCTGCTTCGATGTCTCACGTGCTCAGCGGCGCTCATGTCGGGGGCCGCCCTGGCCGGCCCCGGCGAAGACATGGCCAACGCCTTGAATATTCGCCTGGGCAACCGCGCCTGGGATTGCGGCGCGGATTCGAAACCGGCCTTCCTCTGCAGCGGGGTTATTATCCGGGCCGCCGAAGAGCAGCAGTTCTGGGTACCCCTGAAGAAAAACATCGACGCCGGGGCAATCTCGGCGTCCTACCTGCGCATCGACTCCAAGTTCAAGACCCTGGTCTACCGCCGCAACAGTGGCTTCACCCTCTACCCGATCTTCGCCAACCCGTCGAAGAACGCGAGGTACGAGGTGCTCTGCTCGTTTCCCAACGATGGCGGCACGGACAACCGGGCAGACCGCGGTTGCGCCGACCACGTGCAGACCCCGACCGTGGAAAACTACTGCGACCAGATCGGCGTCAGGAGCGGAAAGGACTGGATCGCACGGTTTCCCGCCGACAAGGTGAAATACAGCGAGATCTGCGCCTTCGACGTGCGTGACCGCCGTGATGCCCATGCAGGGCCCGCCTTCCGCGCCAGCCTGGATGCACGCAACTATGGCGGCGAGACCTTGTTCCCCGTGGACAACGAACTGCGCATCGGCACCTGGGGCAACAACCCGCCTTACGATCCTCCGGTCGAGAGCACCTTCTACACCACGCCACCGACCTCCAGCACCTCGGGGCTGGAGAATGCCCGGGCCAACCAGATCGAATGGTGGCTCGCAGCAAAACGCTATCTGCCTTTGGTAAAGCTGGACCTGCCACAAAAAATCACCGAGAACCCGAGATTCAGCTTCGACCCCGCCGACCAGGCTATCCAGCCCACCACCCGCGCCGACGGCTGCCCCAGCTACATCGACAGCGCCAGCTTCGCCGACATCCCCGCGACGGCCACCTCACCCGCGATGAAGAGCCTGAGAATCGTGCCCAGCGCCTGCGGACGCGAGGCCAGGGAAGACCAGACCAACAACTTCTTCAATGAACTGGTCTCACGCTACTACCGCAACCCGGCCTGGCAAGAAGCTTCACTGACTCACCCGCAGAACATCCTGAGCATGCGCCGGCAACTGGTCTGCCACTTCATCTATCGGCGCTATGCGGCCGAATGGACCCTTGAGCCAATCCGCAAACTGATTGACGTCCAGGAATCGGGCGCCAAGCAGTGCGACAACTGACCCCGTCGTCATCTCCTGCAAACCGAGAGCCGCCACCATGAAACGCACTTCCCTGCCATGGTTCATCTTGCTTGCAACACTGGACGCACTGGCTGCGACCCGCGCCCTGGCCGACCCGAACTGCTCGCAGTACATCACAGAGGCGAAATGGGGCACGGAGAAAGTCACCTCATACTTCTCAGGCTCCTACCCCAGCCTGCAAATCACCCTGAACAGATCAGGCTGTATCTACAGCGCCGCCGATACCGATGCAATGTTCGAGCAGATCTACGCAGCGCATTCCCAGGACACGGAATGGAACAGTCCCAAACTGAGCACCGAGCAGATGCGCAACAGCGTGAAGCTCCAATTGGAATGCCAATTGAGCCGCTCGCCGGTACCCAATCCGATTACCCTGGAACCCAGGCGCGAAACGGCGTCGCTCGAGGCATTCAAGAAGGCAAGCAACTGCAACGCGCCGTAACCAGCCCCTGCGCCGCGAAAGCTGCCACCAGGGCCTCCTTCGCGCTCTTGCGCAAGGCCTTGATCAGGCGCTCATGGCGCAAGGCCTGGGACTTGTCCGGCCACTGCTCGACATACACCAGCGCCACCGCCGGGCTGGTGCTGAAGTAGCGCGCCCCGCGGCCTTTCTGATGGGCCGCGAAACGCCGCTCGGGGTTGTCGCTGATGCCGCAGTACAGCGAGCCGTTAGCGGCGCGCACCAGGTAGACGTACCAAGGCTTGGCGGCGGTGGAGGGAGCGGCTGTTTCGGTCACGATGAAAAGAAGATTCCGACGGCGGGAGACTACAGCTTACCGCCTCAGTTGCCGCTCTGGAACGCGCGCAGGCCCTTCAGCGCCTGCTGGCGGACCTTGTTGTGCAGAAACGGCGTCCAGCCCAGCAGCAGGCCCGGCGCACCCAATGCCTGGCGCGCCCAGCCCCAGAAATCGAAAACGTCATGGTGCTCGACGATCAGGCCGTCGCGAATCACGAAGCTGGCACGGATGTCGTTGACCACCGTGCGCCCGGTCTGGCTGAACAGGTAGGTCGCCACCCAGTGCGCGGAGCCGCCCCGCTCATCGGCGCGGACGCTGTCGAAGGTCAGGGAGAAGTCCTTGGCCCTGCGGGTGAGCATGCGCCACATGTCGCCGGCATCCTTGCCGCGCAAGGTACCGAAGGCCGGGTCGCTGAAGACGATATCGGGGCTGTAGCAGGCAACCATGGCCTCGGCATCCAGACGCTGGAACGCCTGGTAGAAACGGGTGATCAGGGCACTGTTGGCATCGCTCATATCGGGTTCCATCACCGGAAGAATCAAGCGTTGCACGATAGTCCGGCTGACGGCACAAGGCCAGCGCCATCAACCGGACGAATGGGGCGCCCTCAGATCCGCTCGCTGGTCGCCTGGACGTACTGCGTGCGGCCCGCCTTGAGGCCGAACAGGATGGCCGCCGCACCGATCACCGCGAAGATCCAGCCAACCGCGTTCCAGCCGCCGGACAGGTCGTGCACCAGACCCACCGCGAACGGGCCGGCCGAGGCCAGGGTGTAGCCGACCCCCTGGGCCATGCTCGACAGGTGGGCGGCGACATGGGCGTCCTTCGAACGCAGCACGATCAGGGTCAGGGCCAGGGCGAAGGTGCCACCCTGGCCGATACCCAGCACCACCGCCCAACCCCAGAGCCCGCCGAGAGGGGCGTACAGGCAGCCGAACAGCCCGGCCAGGGTCAGGACCATGACGATCAGGATCGCCAGGCGCTGGTCCTTGCCGCGGGTAGCCAGCATCGGCGCGGTCAAGGCGCTGAGCAATTGCACGATCACCGAGCCGGACAGCACCAGCCCCGCCTCGGTCGGACTCAGGCCGCGACCGATGAGGATCGATGGCAGCCAGCCGAAGACGATATAGGCCAGGGACGATTGCAGGCCCATGTACAGGGTGACCTGCCAGGCCAGGCGATCGCGCCACAGGCCGCGCACGCGAAAGGCGGCGTGGTGGACGCCATGCCCCTGGCGGGCCTGGGGCAGCCAGATCAGGGCGGCGACCACGGCCGGAATCAGCCAGACACCCAGGCCCAGCCGCCAGTCATCGGCGAAATGATGGCTCAGCGGTACCGTAGCACCCGCCGCCAGTGCCGCGCCCAGGCATAGGGCCATGGTGTAGACGCCCATCAGGCTGCCGGCGTGGGCCGGGAAATCGCGCTTGACGATGCCCGGCAGCAGCACGCCGATCACCCCGATGCTCGCTCCGGCGACCAGGCTGCCGGCGAAAATGCCGAAGCTGCCCAGGCTGCTGCGCAGGGCGATCCCGCCGGCCAGGCACAGCAGCACGCCAAGAATCACCCGTTCGCTGCCGAAGCGCCGTGCCAGCATCGGCGCCAGGGGGGCGAACAGGCCTAGGCACAGCACTGGCAGCGTGGTCAGCAGACCGGCCTGGGAACCGCTCAGGCCCAGTCCCCGGGACACGTCGCCGAGTACCGGGGCCATGCTCGATAGCGCGGGGCGCAGGTTCAGTGCGACCAGCACCAGGCCAAGCAACAGCAGCCAGGCGCTGGGTTGGCGAGCCGGGGGTTGCAGTTCGGCGTCGTCGACTTCGGCGTCGATCAACAGTTCGTCAAGCACCGGCCCGTGGGGCGGCGGCTTGGTGGGGAGGTGTTGGCCCATGGCAGTGTCTCGAAAAGTTCAGGGTTCATTGATCAGTGTCCGGCTGAGGGCCTTGGCCCGCTCCGGATCTTGTCGTTCCACGGCATCGAGGATCTGCTCGTGCAGGTCGAACACCGCCTGGTTGCGCGGGGTGTGGCTCATGCTGTGTTCCAGCTTCAGCGCCACCACGCTGGAGAAATAGCGGTACAGCTCGCTCAGCGCCGGGTTGTGCGCGGCGTCGACCAGGCGTTGGTGGAAGACCAGGTCGCAGCGGATGTAATCGCCGAGATCGCCATGAAAATGGCTACCGCTGTGCTTGAGCGCCTCATGCAGGCCGACGAGGTCCGCCTCGGTGCGCCGCAGCGCGGCCAGGCCGATGGCCTCGGCCTCCAGCAGGTGTCGGGCTTCGCGGGCATGCTCAAGACTGCAACTGGACAAGGCCTGTACTGCCGACAGTGGGTCGGAGGCCGTGCGCAGGTAGCTGCCGTCCCCCTGGCGAATCTCGACCAGGCCGCTGAAGGCCAGCACGCGCATGGCTTCGCGCATGGTATTGCGGCTGATGCCGAGTTCGGCGGCCAGCTCGGGTTCGGTGGGCAGGCGCTGGCCTACGGCCCAGGTGCCGCTGGTGATGCGCTGGCGGAGTTGGTCGACGGCTTGTTCGACCAGGGAGCGTTTGATGAGCATGGAGTGCTTACATCCAATCATCGGATGAATTTATGGAGGGCAAGGGTAACGGGTTGTTTCAGGAAAATGCAAACCAGGAGGGAGAATTTGCTGTGGACTTGCGGACCTCATCGCGGGTGAACCCGCTCCCACAGTGCTTACGAAACCCTGTGGGAGCGGGTTTACCCGCGATTGGCTTCAGGATCAGTTCAGAGCGTCAAGCAACGCCTGGTTCTGCTCTTCGGTACCGATGCTGATACGCAGGAACTGATCGATCCGCGGCAGCTTGAAGTGGCGCACGATCACGCCCTGCTCACGCAGCGCCGCCGCGATGCCAGCGGCATCCTTCTGCGGGTGGCGGGCAAAGATGAAGTTGGCCGCCGATGGCAGCACCTCGAAACCACGGGTGGTCAGCTCGGCGACCAGTTTCTCGCGGCTGGCGATGACCTTGTTGCAGGTCTCCTCGAAGTACGCGCGGTCTTCGAAGGCCGCCGTGGCGCCGACGATGGCGATGCGGTCCAGCGGATAGGAGTTGAAGCTGTTCTTGATCCGCTCCAGCGCTTCGATCAGGTCCGGATGCCCCACTGCCAACCCGACCCGCAGACCGGCCAGCGAGCGCGACTTGGACAGGGTCTGGGTGACCAGCAGGTTCGGGTAGCGGTCCACCAGGCTGATGGCGGTTTCGCCACCGAAGTCGATGTAGGCCTCATCCACCACCACCACCGACTCGGTGTTGAGCTTGAGCAGTCGCTCGATGGCCTCAAGCGCCAGCAGGCAGCCGGTCGGGGCGTTCGGATTGGGGAAGATGATCCCGGCATTGGGCTGCTGGTAGTCCTCGACGCGGATCTGGAACTGCTCGTCCAACGCCACCGGCGCCGACTGGATGCCGTACAGGCCGCAGTAGACCGGGTAGAAGCTGTAGCTGATATCCGGGAACAGCAGCGGTGCGTCGTGCTGGAACAGGCCGTGGAAGATGTGCGCCAGCACCTCGTCCGAGCCGTTGCCGAGGAATACCTGGTTGGGCTGGACGCCGTAGTAACCGGCGACGGCCTGCTTGAGCAGGTCGCTGTTCGGGTCCGGGTACAGGCGCAGGTTTTCACTCAGCTCGCCGCGCATGGCTTCCAGCGCTTTCGGCGACGGGCCATAGGGGTTTTCGTTGGTGTTGAGCTTGACCAGCTTGGTCAGCTTCGGCTGTTCGCCCGGTACGTAAGGCACCAGGTTCTTGACGAAGGGGCTCCAGAATTTACTCATGATCAGTTGCCCTCTTTATCGGCAAGGATGCGGTATTCGGCACTGCGCGCGTGGGCGCTGAGGGACTCGCCGCGAGCCAGGACCGATGCGGTCTTGCCCAGTTCGGAAGCGCCCTGTTCGGAGCAGAAGATGATCGAGGAACGCTTCTGGAAGTCATAGACGCCCAGCGGCGACGAGAAGCGCGCGGTACCGGAGGTCGGCAGCACGTGGTTGGGGCCCGCGCAGTAGTCGCCCAGCGCTTCGCTGGTGTGGCGGCCCATGAAGATCGCACCGGCGTGGCGGATCTTCGGCAGCCAGGCCTGCGGATCGGCGACCGACAGCTCCAGGTGTTCCGGAGCGATGCGGTTGGCGACTTCCATGGCCTGCTCCATGTCGCGGACCTGGATCAGCGCGCCACGACCATCGATCGAGGTGCGGATGATCTCGGCGCGGTCCATGGTCGGCAGCAGCTTGTCGATGCTGGCGGCGACGCGATCGAGGAACTCGGCGTCCGGGCTGACCAGGATCGACTGGGCATCCTCGTCGTGCTCGGCCTGGGAGAACAGGTCCATGGCGATCCAGTCCGGATCGGTCAGGCCGTCGCAGACCACGAGGATTTCCGAGGGACCGGCGATCATGTCGATGCCGACCTGGCCGAACACATGGCGCTTGGCGGTGGCCACATAGATGTTGCCCGGACCGACCACCTTGTCCACCTGCGGCACGCTCTCGGTGCCATAGGCCAGGGCCGCAACGGCCTGGGCGCCACCGATGGTGAAGACCCGGTCGACCCCGGCGATGCAGGCGGCGGCCAGCACCAGTTCGTTGACCTCGCCACGCGGGGTCGGCACCACCATCACCACTTCGGCAACACCGGCAACCTTGGCCGGGATGGCGTTCATCAGCACCGACGACGGGTACGACGCCTTGCCGCCAGGCACGTAGAGGCCGGCGCGGTCCAGCGGGGTGACTTTCTGGCCGAGGACGGTGCCGTCGGCTTCGGTGTAGCTCCAGGAGTCCTGCTTCTGCCGCTCGTGATACAGGCGCACGCGCTCGGCGGCCTTTTCCAGGGCCTGACGCTGCTCCGGGGTGATCCGGGTCAGGGCCAGTTCCAGGCGCTCGCGGCCGAGAATCAGGTCATTGATGGACTTGGCCTCGACACCGTCGAAGCGCTGGGTGAACTCCACCAGCGCCGCGTCGCCGCGCTCGCGCACGGCCTGGATGATGTCGAGTACGCGCTGGTTGACCGCGTCATCGGACACGCTTTCCCAGCTCAGCAGATGATCCAGATGTCGGGCGAAATCCGGGTCAGCGGCATTGAGTCGGCGAATTGCGGTGGACGTGGTCATAGCTAAGGCCTCGGTAATTGGCGAATGCTCAGGCGCCCTAAAGCTACCAGTCGATCCGCGCGGGCACCCGAGATAATTGGCTATGACGCGGATAGACGGGCGCGACACAGGGTCGCGCACAAGGTCAGCCGCGGTGTCGCGACTCCACGGCCTGACGCAGGGTGTCGATCAGGCTCTGGATACGGGCGTGCTGCATCTTCATCGATGCCTTGTTGACCACCAGGCGGGAGCTGATGGTGGCGATGAGTTCCTGGGGTTCCAGGCCATTGGCGCGCAGGGTGTTGCCGGTGTCGACGACGTCGATGATCTTGTCGGCGAGGTTGACCAGCGGCGCCAGTTCCATCGAGCCATAGAGCTTGATGATGTCGACCTGACGGCCCTGCTCGGCGTAGTAGCGCTTGGCGACGTTGACGAACTTGGTGGCGACGCGCAGGCGGCCCTTGGGCTCCGGCGCACCGATGGCACCGGCGGTCATCAGCTTGCAGCGGGCGATGTTCAGATCCAGGGGCTCGTACATGCCCTGGCCACCGTATTCCATCAGCACGTCCTTGCCGGCCACACCCAGATCGGCGGCGCCATGCTCGACATAGGTCGGCACGTCGGTGGCCCGCACGATCAGCAGGCGTACATCGTCCTGGGTCGTGGGGATGATCAGTTTGCGGCTCTTGTCCGGATTCTCGGTCGGGACGATGCCCGCCTCCGCCAGCAGCGGCAGGGTATCGTCGAGAATACGGCCCTTGGACAGCGCGATGGTCAACATGAAACGTCGGTCCTTATGCGGCTCAAAGCCGCCGGATGTCCAGGGACACGCGGCGGCGTTCAATTCAATTCATGGCGCGTCCCTGCGCCGCAAGCAGACTAGCCCGGTACGCGGCGGATCTTCGCGCCCAGCATCTGCAGTTTTTCCTCGATGCACTCGTAGCCACGGTCGATGTGGTAGATGCGGTCGATCAGGGTATCGCCTTCGGCGACCAGGGCCGACAGCACCAGGCTGGCCGACGCCCGCAGGTCGGTGGCCATGACCGGCGCGCCCTTGAGGGCCTTGGTGCCGGTGACGATGGCGGTGTTGCCTTCGACCTGGATCTGCGCGCCCATGCGGTGCATTTCATACACGTGCATGAAGCGGTTTTCGAAGATCGTCTCGATCACCGCGCCGGTGCCTTCGGCAATGGCGTTGAGCGAGATGAACTGCGCCTGCATGTCGGTCGGGAACGCCGGGTACGGGGCGGTACGCAGGTTGACGGCTTTCGGCCGCTTGCCGTGCATGTCCAGCTCGATCCAGTCTTCGCCGGTGGTGATTTCGGCGCCGGCTTCCTTGAGCTTCTCGAGGACGGCTTCAAGGATGGTCGGATCGGTGTCCTTGACCTTCACGCGGCCACCGGTGACGGCAGCAGCAACCAGGTAGGTACCGGTTTCGATACGGTCGGGCATGACGCGGTAGGTCGCGGAACCCAGGCGCTCGACGCCATCGATGGTGATGGTGTCGGTACCGGCGCCCTGGATCTTGGCACCCATGGCGATCAGGAAGTTGGCCAGGTCGACCACTTCAGGCTCGCGTGCGGCGTTCTGCAGGACGCTGCGGCCTTTGGCCAGGGCAGCGGCCATCATGATGTTCTCGGTACCGGTCACACTGACGGTATCGAAGAAGAAGTGCGCACCGCGCAGGCCACCTTCAGGCGCCCTGGCCTTGATGTAGCCGCCTTCCACTTCGATCTTCGCGCCCATGGCTTCGAGGCCGCGGATGTGCAGGTCGACTGGACGCGAGCCGATGGCGCAGCCACCAGGCAGGGCCACTTCGGCCTCGCCGAAACGGGCGACCATCGGGCCCAGTACCAGGATCGAGGCGCGCATGGTCTTGACCAGCTCGTACGGCGCGACCAGGGTCTTGATGGTGCGAGGATCGATTTCCACCGAGAGCTTCTCGTCGATCACAGGCTCGATGCCCATGCGCCCGAACAGCTCGATCATGGTGGTGATGTCGTGCAGGTGCGGCAGGTTGCCGACGGTGACCGGGCCATCGCACAGCAGGGTGGCCGACAGAATCGGCAGGGCCGCGTTCTTGGCACCGGAAATGCGGATTTCGCCGTCGAGGCGAACGCCGCCAGTAATAATCAGTTTGTCCATTTGGATTCTCGCCGCCACAGGTGGCTCAGGTGCGCTCAGCCCAGGCTGCGCTGCTGAAAAATTTCATGGTAACCGCGTGGATACGGCCATCGGTGATCCACGGATTAAGGTGAGCGTAGATCTGCTGCTGACGCTTTACCGGGCTCAGGGCCGCGATTTCGTCGCTGATCACGTTCAACTGGAAGTTGCAGCCTTCGCCTTCAACTTCGACCCGGGTTCCCGGCAACTTTTCTTCAAGGAAGTTCTTAACTTCTACGGCCTGCATGCTCAACCTCAATCGGCGCCCTGTGCGCGCGGGTCGGCCATCATACAAAAAAGCCCCTCGCCTGCGAACCCCGTAAACGAGGACTCTGACAGAGGGGCTTCGGTTCTTTTACCCGTTCACTGCAACGCCAGGATGTCGTCCAGGCCATAGACCTCGGCAATTTCCCGCATGCCGTGGGGCATGCCGCGAATCTCGCAGGCCTTGCCGGCGGCCTTGGCATCGCGGAGGAAGGCCAGCAGCAGGGACAGGCCGACGCTGCTGGATTGCTCCACCGCAGTGAAATCGAGCACCAGCGCGTCGCCCTTGCTCGCCGCGATCAGCGCGCCGCCCTGCTTGCGCAGCGCCGGGCCAGAGCGGTAATCGAGGATGCCGGCCAGGCTGAGGATGCCTGGCTCGGCCAACTGGACGCTGCCTACGCTCATTGCGCCTGCTTCTCCGCCGCGTCCTCGGTGACCGCCTTGGCCTTGGCGACTTCGCCGGCCCAGTTGTCGATGGTCTTGTCGAGGTCGTTGCCGTTGCGCTGCATGGCGTCGGCGAACTGGTCACGGAACAGCTTGCCGATGTTGATGCCGTTGACGATCACGTTGCGCACTTTCCATTCACCCTGAAGCTTCTGCAGGGTGTACTGCACCGGATAGACCGCACCGTTGGTACCGGTGACCTTCATGCCGACGCTGGCACGGTCGCCGTCCTCGGCCTTGGCCGGATCGACGGTGATGCCCTGGTTGTTGTATTCCAGCAGGGCGTTGCCATAGAACTGCATCAGGCTGCGCTTGAAGTTTTCCTGGAAGCGCTGCATCTGGTCCGGGCTCGCCTGGCGCGAGTACTTCACGGTCATGATGCTTTTCGAGATGCCGTCGGCATCCACGACCGGGCCGAGGATGTTGTTCAGCGCATCGTAGAACTGGCTTGGGTTGGCCTTGTATTGCTCCTTGTTGGCTTTCAGGTCGTTGAGCAACTGGGTGGTGGTGCCCTGAATCACGTCATGGGCCGATTGACCCGGTGCCGCCAGCGCCAGCATGGGCAGGGCCGCCAGCAACACCAGCAGGCCGCGTCGCAGGATGGAAATCATGGAAACTCCTTATTTAGCTTCTTTGCCTACGGTATTGAGCAGGAACTTGCCAATCAGATCTTCCAGGACCAGCGCCGACTGCGTGTCATGGATCACACCGCCGTCCTTGAGCACGGAATCTTCCCCGCCGACGCTGATGCCGATGTACTTCTCGCCGAGCAACCCGGCGGTCAGGATCGATGCAGTGGAATCGACGGGCAGGTTGTCCACGCTCTTGTCCAGTTGCAGGGTCACCCGACCGGTGTAGGTATCGCGATCCAGATCGATGGCAGTGACCTTGCCGATGGTCACACCGGCCATGGTCACTTTTGCTCTGACCGTCAAACCGGCGATATTGTCGAAATTCGCATAAAGTTTATAGGTATCGCTGCTGGGGCTGGCGGACAGGCCACTGACGCGCAGGGCCAGCAGGATCAGCGCCAGGATCCCGGCCAGGAGGAACAGGCCGACACCGATTTCCAGGGTGCGGTTTTGCATCAGAAATCTCCAAACATCAGGGCGGTCAGAATAAAGTCCAGTCCCAGGACTGCCAACGAGGCGTAGACCACGGTTCTGGTGGTGGCCCGACTGATCCCCTCTGAGGTGGGCTCGCAGTCATAGCCTTGGAAAACGGCAATCCAGGTAACGACGAAGGCAAAGACGATGCTCTTGACCACGCCGTTGAGCACGTCGTCGGTGAAGGACACGCTGTTCTGCATGTTCGCCCAGAACGAGCCTTCGTAGACGCCCAGCCAGTCCACCGCCACCCACGAGCCGCCCCAGATGCCGACGACACTGAAGATCATCGCCAGCAGCGGCAGGGAGATGAAGCCGGCCCACAGGCGTGGGGCAACGATGTACTTGAGCGGGTCGACACCGATCATCTCCAGGCTGGAGAGCTGTTCGGTGGACTTCATGTTGCCGATCTCGGCGGTCAGCGCGGATCCGGCGCGGCCGGCGAACAGCAGCGCGGTCACCACCGGCCCCAGTTCACGCAGCAGGGTCAGGGCGACCATCTGCCCTACCGCCTGCTCCGAGCCGTACTTGGTCAGGATGCTGAAACCCTGCAATGCCAGGACCATGCCGATGAAGATGCCGGACACGACGATGATCGCCAGGGACAGCACGCCCACCGAATACAGTTGCCGTACCAGCAACTGGAAACCGCCACCGATCCCGCCACGCCCGACCAGGGCATGCAACAGGAACAGGCAGGAACGCCCCATGACCGCGACCACGTCGATGGCCGAACGGCCGAAACGGCGGATACGTTCGAGTAAGGATTTTCTGCGCATCTAACGCTTCCCCAGCAGATCGGCGCGGTAGCCAGGCGCAGGAAAATGGAAAGGCACCGGTCCGTCCGGGTCGCCCTTCATGAATTGGCGGATGCGCGGGTTGTCCGAGTCCATCAGCTCCGCCGGCGTGCCCTGGCCGAGGACCTGGCCGTCACCCACCACATAAATGTAGTCGGCGATGCTGGCGGTTTCCGCGAGGTCGTGGGAGACCACGATGCTGGTGATGCCGAGGGCGTCGTTGAGCAGGCGGATCAGGCGCACCAGGACGCCCATGGCGATCGGGTCCTGGCCGACGAAAGGCTCGTCGTACATGAGGATCTGCGGATCCAGGGCAATTGCCCGGGCCAGCGCCACGCGGCGCTTCATGCCACCGGACAGCTCGTCCGGCATCAGCTCGATGGCGCCGCGCAGGCCTACCGCCTGGAGCTTCATCAGCACGATGTCGCGGATCATTTCCTCGGAGAGCTTGGTGTGCACGCGCAGCGGAAAGGCGACGTTCTCGAACACGTCGAGGTCGGTGAACAGCGCGCCGCTCTGGAACAGCACGCCCATCTGCTTGCGCGCGTCAAACAGGTCGCTGCGCGACAACGCCGGCAGGTTCTGCCCGGCGACCCACACCTCGCCGCTGGCAGGCCGCAGTTGCGCACCCATCAAACGCAGCAGCGTGGTCTTGCCACACCCGGAAGGCCCCATGATCCCGGTGACCTTGCCCTTGGGAATGCGTATGTCGACATTATTGAAGATGCTGCGCGAACCGCGTTTGAAGGTCACTCCCTTCAACTCGACCGCGTAGGCGTTATCAACGCTCATCTAGACTCCTTGCGATGCAGCCTTGTCCTCAGACGCACGCCCCCTTCGTGGAGGCACGCAAGTATCGAGCAGGCCGAACTGGTGGCGAACTATAGCACCGCAGGCAAGCCCTTCCCAAGGCCATCGCAAGGCCTGTTCAGGCCCTGTACAGCCATTTTCGTGCCATCACCGAAGGGAACCGCGAGGGAGCAAAACGCTCAAACAGGCAGCCTGCGACCAATCCGCAGGTGAGGCTTTCGCGCATTACCGCTATAATCGCGACCTTTTCATCAGGCAACCCGATTTCCGACATGAGCCAATCCACCGACCTGATCCAATCCGCGCAGCGCACCATCCGCCTTGAAATCGAAGCGGTAGAAGGCCTGCTGGCCCACATCGACGCCGACTTCGTCAAGGCATGCGAACTGATCCTGGGCAGCAAGGGCCGTGTTGTCGTGGTAGGCATGGGCAAATCCGGGCACATCGGCAACAAGATTGCCGCGACCCTGGCGAGCACCGGGACCCCGGCGTTCTTCGTCCATCCCGCCGAGGCCAGCCACGGCGACATGGGCATGATCACCCGGGACGACATCATCCTGGCCCTGTCGAACTCCGGTTCCACTGCCGAAATCGTCACCCTGCTGCCGCTGATCAAGCGCCTGGGCATCAAGCTCATCAGCCTCACCGGCAATCCCGAATCGCCACTGGCCAAGGCTGCCGAGGTCAACCTCGACGCACGCGTGGCCCAGGAAGCCTGCCCGCTGAACCTGGCACCGACCTCCTCGACCACCGCAGCGCTGGTGCTGGGCGACGCCCTGGCCATCGCCCTGCTCGAAGCCCGTGGCTTCACTGCCGAAGACTTCGCCTTCTCCCATCCGGGAGGTGCCCTGGGCCGCCGCCTGCTGCTCAAGGTCGAGAACGTGATGCATGCTGGCGACGAACTGCCCCAGGTCAGCCGTGGCACCCTGCTCAAGGACGCACTGCTGGAAATGTCGCGCAAGGGCCTGGGCATGACCGTGGTGGTCGAAGCCGACGGCAGCCTGGCCGGGATCTTCACCGACGGCGACCTGCGCCGTAGCCTCGACCGCAATATCGACGTGCACAAGACGTTGATCGAAGAAGTCATGACCGTGCACGGCAAGACCGCCCGCGCCGAGATGCTCGCCGCCGAGGCCCTGAAGATCATGGAAGACCACAAGATCAGCGCGCTGGTGGTCGTCGACAAGGCCGACCATCCGGTCGGAGCCCTGAACATGCACGACCTGCTGCGCGCCGGAGTGATGTGATGAATACCCTGTTGCAACGCGGCAAAGCCATCAAGCTGGCGGTTTTCGACGTGGACGGCGTGCTCACTGACGGGCGCCTGTACTTCCTCGAGGACGGCAGCGAATTCAAGACCTTCAACACCCTCGACGGCCAGGGCATCAAGATGCTGATGAACTCCGGGGTGACCACGGCGATCATCAGCGGACGCAAGACCCCGGTGGTCGAGCGCCGAGCGAAGAACCTCGGCATCCCGCACCTGTACCAGGGCCGCGAGGACAAACTGGTGGTGCTCGACGAACTTCTCGGCCAACTCGGCCTAAGCTATGAGGAAGTCGCCTACCTCGGCGACGACCTGCCCGACCTGCCAGTGATCCGCCGGGTCGGCCTGGGCATGGCGGTCGCCAATGCGGCGGCGTTCGTCCGCCAGCATGCCCACGGTGTCACCCAGGCCCGCGGGGGCGAAGGCGCGGCCCGTGAATTCTGCGAACTGATCCTGCAAGCCCAGGGCAACCTGGAAGCAGCAAACGCCCACTATCTGTAGAGCACGTCATGTTCAGCAAGAAGATCCGCAATATCGCGCTGTTCGGCGTGATCGCCGTGCTTTTCGGGGCGATCGGCTACTGGAACATCGTTCCCGAGCGCTTCCTCGACCAGACCGTGGCGCAGGTCGACGAAAGTGCCATCGACTACTACGCGATCAATGCCCACAGTGTGCAGTTCCTGCCCGATGGCAAACTGCAATATGAAATGACTGCGGACAAGGTCGAGCACCTCAAGGCCAGCGAAGTCACCCTGCTGACCAAACCGGACCTGCAGATGTACCGCGGCACCACCTTCCCCTGGCACGTCCAGAGCGAACGTGGCGAGGTCAACCCGGACGGCACCGAGGTCGAGCTGATCGATTCGGTCCGGGTCGCACGCACCGACGAACAGAACCGCACCACGATCATCACATCCAGTCGCATGACGGTATTCCCGCAGAAGCAATATGCGCAAACCGAGCAAGACGTTAGAATCGACGGCGCCGGTGGCGTGACTACGGGCAAGGGAATGAAAGCGTATTTGAAAGACGGCAGGATGGACCTGCTGTCCAACGTAAGAGGACAGTATGAGGCTCGTTAAAACCCTCCCTTATTTGCTCAGCCTGAGCGCGGCACTGGGAAGCGCGAGCGCCTGGGCTCTGCCGAACGACCGTGAGCAACCTGTTCGCATCCAGGCCGACAGCGCCCAGATGGATGACAAGAACAAGGTCGCTACCTACACCGGCGACGTGATCATCACCCAGGGCTCGATGATGATCAAAGGCAATGTCGTGACCGTCACCCTCAACCAGGCCGGCGATATCGACACCGCGACCTCCGTCGGCAGCCTGGCCTACTTCGAGCAGCAGCAGGACGCCGCCAAGCCGGACAAGATGCAAGGCTATGCCAAGCAGATCCAGTACCAGGCCGGCAAGGACCTGATCATCCTTACCGACCAGGCCAAGGTAATCAACGCTGGCAACACCACCGAAGGCGAGAAGATCGTCTACAACTCCAAGACCCAGGTCGCCACTGCCGGTCGCGGCGGCAAGGACATCAAGACACCACGCCAGCGTATCGACATGGTGATCCAGCCGAAGAAGAAGGCCGAGTAATGGCAACCCTCAAAGCCCAGCACCTGGCCAAGAGCTACAAGAGCCGACAAGTGGTACGTGATGTCAGCCTGTCGATCGACAGCGGCCAGATCGTCGGCCTGCTCGGCCCCAACGGCGCCGGCAAGACCACTTGCTTCTACATGATCGTCGGCCTGGTCCAGGCCGACCAGGGCCGCGTCCTGATCGACGACCTGGATGTCAGCCATCAACCGATGCATGGCCGCGCTCGCGCCGGCATCGGTTACCTGCCCCAGGAAGCCTCGATCTTCCGCAAGCTGTCGGTGGCCAACAACATCATGGCGATCCTGGAGACGCGCAAGGACCTCGACAGCGATGGCCGGCGCAAGGAGCTGGAAAGCCTGCTGCAGGAATTCCACATCAGCCATATCCGCGACAACCTCGGCATGAGCCTGTCCGGAGGTGAACGCCGCCGGGTGGAAATCGCCCGCGCCCTGGCCACCGCTCCGAAGTTCATCCTGCTCGACGAACCCTTCGCCGGCGTCGACCCGATCTCGGTCGGCGATATCAAGCAGATCATCCATCACCTGAAGGCCAAGGGCATCGGCGTCCTGATCACCGACCACAACGTCCGTGAAACCCTCGATATCTGCGAAACCGCGTACATCGTCAACGACGGCCAGTTGATCGCCGAAGGCGATTCGGAAACCATCCTGGCCAACCAGCTGGTGAAAGAGGTGTACCTCGGCCACGAGTTCCGCCTGTAGATCGAAATACCGGAGTGACCGAGCGCTGGCATTCAGCCATTATTGCGGCTTAATTGTTACAGCGCTCTAGGCAAACGCTACAATTTCAGGCATATATCTTGCTTAAAATTGGCGCCCAGCGCCCGTGTAGTAGATGGCGCATGCGCGCCGGCGAATAAGGTGTAAAGCCCCAGCCATGAAACCATCGCTCGTCCTAAGAATGGGCCAGCAACTGACGATGACCCCGCAGTTGCAACAGGCCATCCGTCTGCTCCAGCTCTCCACGCTGGACCTGCAGCAGGAAATCCAGGAAGCCCTGGAGTCCAATCCGATGCTCGAACGCCAGGAAGACGGCGACGACTTCGACAACAGCGACCCCATGGCCGACAACGCCGAGAGCAAACCCGTCGCGGAATCTCAGGAGAGCAGCTTCGAACAGACCGGGCCCACTGCGGAAAACCTCGAAGAAGGCGAATGGAACGAGCGCATCCCCAACGAACTGCCGGTCGACACGGCCTGGGAAGATATCTACCAGACCAGCGCCAGCAGCCTGCCCAGCAACGATGACGACGAGTGGGACTTCACCACCCGCACCTCCGCGGGCGAGAGCCTGCAGAGCCATCTGCTCTGGCAGCTCAACCTGGCACCGATGTCGGACACCGACCGCCTCATTGCCGTCACCCTGATCGATTGCATCAACAATCAGGGTTACCTCGACGAAACCCTGGAAGAAATCTGCGACTCCTTCGATCCCGAGCTCGATATCGAGCTGGACGAGATCGAAGCCGTCCTGCACCGCATCCAGCAGTTCGAACCCGCCGGCATCGGCGCACGCAACCTGGGCGAGTGCCTGTTGCTGCAACTGCGCCAACTGCCCGCCAACACCCCATGGATGGCTGAAGCACAGCGCCTGGTGAGTGATTACATCGACCTGCTCGGCAGCCGCGACTACAGCCAGCTGATGCGCCGCATGAAGCTCAAGGAAGACGAGCTGCGCCAGGTCATCGAGCTGGTGCAGAGCCTCAACCCGCGCCCCGGGTCGCAGATCGAATCCAGCGAGCCGGAGTATGTGGTACCCGACGTGATCGTGCGCAAGGACAACGATCGCTGGCTGGTGGAACTGAACCAGGAGGCGGTACCGCGCCTGCGGGTCAATCCACAGTACGCCGGTTTCGTTCGCCGCGCCGACACCAGCGCCGACAACACCTTCATGCGCAACCAGTTGCAGGAGGCGCGCTGGTTCATCAAGAGCCTGCAGAGCCGCAACGAGACCCTGATGAAGGTTGCCACGCAGATCGTCGAGCATCAGCGCGGTTTCCTCGACCACGGCGACGAAGCCATGAAGCCGCTGGTGCTGCACGATATCGCCGAGGCGGTGGGCATGCACGAGTCGACCATTTCCCGGGTGACCACGCAGAAATACATGCACACGCCGCGTGGCATCTACGAGCTGAAGTACTTTTTCTCCAGCCACGTCAGCACCTCCGAAGGCGGTGAATGCTCCTCCACCGCCATCCGCGCGATCATCAAGAAACTGGTTGCCGCGGAAAATCAGAAAAAGCCATTGAGTGACAGCAAGATCGCTGGTTTACTGGAGGCACAAGGCATCCAGGTAGCACGTCGCACCGTCGCCAAGTACCGCGAGTCCCTCGGCATTGCACCATCGAGTGAGCGCAAGCGATTGATGTGACATTCCCTGAGATGTGCCATCGCAATTCAGTGGCAGGCGCAACACCTGCCTCTTTATGCACGGCAACAAAGGAGAAGCAGTATGCAAGTCAACATCAGTGGACAACATGTAGAAGTCACTCCTCCGCTTCGTGAATATGTCGAGCTCAAGCTCAAGCGCCTGGAGGGTCATTTCGACAGGATCACCAACGTCCAGGTCATCATGAAGGTCGAGAAACTCCAGCAGAAAGTGGAGGCGACCTTGCAGATTCCCGGTGGTGAAGTGGTCGCCAATGCCGAAGACGCCGACATGTATGCCGCCATCGACTCCTTGACCGACAAGCTCGACCGCCAACTGAAAAAACACAAGGAAAAACAGCAAAGTCTGCTGCAAGGTGCAGCGGCCCGCTGATCCCCCTCATCCATGATCCGACTTGAATCCATCCTGACCCCCGGCCGTTCCCTGGTGAACGTGCCGGGAGGCAGTAAAAAGCGCGTACTTGAACAGATCGCCAACCTGATCGGGAAGGAAGTTCCCGGACTGGAAAACCAGGAAGTGTTCGAAAGCCTGATTGCCCGGGAAAAGCTCGGCTCGACAGGTTTCGGCAATGGCATCGCCATCCCTCACTGCCGCCTCAAGGGCTGCACCAGCCCGGTCAGCGCGCTGTTGCATCTGGATGCCCCCATCGATTTCGACGCCATCGACGGCGCCCCGGTAGACCTGCTGTTCGTCCTGCTGGTCCCGGAAGCCGCCACCGATGCGCATCTTGAACTGCTACGCCAAATTGCCAGCATGCTCGACCGCAAGGATGTTCGCGACAGGCTGCGCGCTGCCGACAGCAGCACCGCCCTGTACCAGGTTGTCCTGGACGCGCAGAACGAGTCCTGAGCATGCGCCTGATCATCGTCAGCGGCCGTTCCGGATCCGGCAAAAGCACCGCCCTCGATGTCCTGGAAGACAATGGCTTCTACTGTATCGACAACCTCCCCGCCGGCCTGCTTCCGCAGCTGGCGGAGAGCGCGCTGATCAACACCGAGCTGCTGCAACCGCGGGTCGCCGTGTCGATCGACGCCCGCAACCTGCCGAGCCACCTCACGCGCTTCCCTGAATTGCTCGAAGAAGCACGGGCCCGGCATATCCAGTGCGATGTGCTCTACCTGGACGCCGACGAAGAAACCCTGCTCAAGCGTTTCTCCGAAACTCGCCGACGTCATCCGCTGACCAACCAGGACCGCTCGCTTGCCGAGGCCATCCGGGTCGAAAGCGAACTGCTCGGCCCTATCGCCGACCTGGCGGACCTGAAGATCGACACCACCAACCTCAACCTTTACCAGTTGCGGGACTCGATCAAGCTGCGCCTGCTCAATCAACCCGAGCCCGGCACGGCCTTCCTGGTCGAGTCGTTCGGCTTCAAGCGCGGCATGCCGGTGGATGCCGACGTGGTGTTCGATGTTCGCTGCCTGCCCAATCCCTACTGGAAACCTGAATTGCGCGAGCATTCCGGCCGGGACCAGCCGGTGATCGACTACCTGGCCGCACAACCGGATGTGGAAGAAATGTTCCAGGACATATCGTCCTACCTGCTGAAATGGTTGCCACGCTTCGCCGCCAGCAACCGCGCTTACGTCACCGTTGCCATTGGCTGCACTGGCGGTCACCATCGCTCGGTCTACCTCACCGAACGGCTCGGCCAGTTGCTGCAACCCATATTGAAGAACGTCCAGGTTCGCCACCGCGACCTCTAGTCCACAGGATCCCACCCGCGATGCCCGCCATTGAAATCGAGATCATCAACAAGCTGGGCCTGCATGCCCGTGCGGCTGCCAAGTTCGTCGGCGTGGCGGGCAAGTTTCCCTGCGCGGTCAAGGTTGGACGAGCACCGGACAAGCTGGTCGATGGCAAAAGCATCATGGCGGTGATGATGCTCGCCGCGGGCAAGGGCACCACCGTCCACCTGTCGGCAGAAGGCGAGCAGGACAACGATGCTCTGCAGGCATTGGTCGAACTGATCAACAACCGCTTCGACGAAGGCGAATGAATTGCCAGCCATGAAAAAGCCCGCCAGATTGGCGGGCTTTTTCGTTTAACGCAGAGAATCAAGACAGCGCGGTATCCATCACCATCATCAAGCAGAAGCCGACGCACAAACCCAGGCTGGCCAAGCGGTGATGTCCGTTGGCCCGCGACTCGGGAATGATCTCCTGGGTCACCACCAGCAGCATGGCGCCGGCCGCGAAGGCCAGGCCGAGCGGCAACAGCAGCTCTGCCACATTCACCAGCCAGGCACACAGCAGCGCTGCCGCCGGCTCCACCAGCCCTGACGCGGCACCGATCAGGAACGCCTTGAAGCGCGCCATCCCGGCCCCCGCCAGTACCAGCGCGATCACCAGCCCTTCCGGGACATCCTGCAAGGCGATACCCATTGCCAGGCTGTCCGCATCCGGCATACCGCCGCCGGCAGAAACGCCGATGGCCATACCCTCCGGAATGTTATGGGCGATGATGGCAATCACGAAGACCCAGATCCGCGCCGGCACCACTGGCTGGGTACCGGACGCCACCAGCGCTTCGGGCGATGCACCGGATACCTGGCGATCCACCAGGTACAGGCACAAGGCACCGAACAGCAGGCCGAAGCTGATCAGGCTACCCGCTCCCCACTTGCCGAAGCCCACCGCCTGCGCGGCATCCAGGCCCGGAATGATCAGGGAGAAGGCTGTTGCCGCCAGCATGACCCCAGCCCCGAAGCCCAACAGCGTATCGGCCAGCGCGACCGGCATGCTGCGGATCACCAGGACCGGCACCGCGCCAAGCGCGGTACCCAGGGCACACAATGCGCCACCTTCCAGCGCCCGCATCATCCGCGGCTCCAGGTCCAGCCAGGCAATGCCCTGGGCCACCAGCAAGGCGGTGCCTACCAGCAACAACAGGGTACCCAATGCCAGGCGAAACAAACGCACACTGCTTACGGACAAGACATCCGAGCGCATTCGCTTGTCACTCACGCCACGGCGGCAAGGTACCGCCGCTCGACTTCAGCCCAATCGACCACGTTATAGAAGGCGTTGATGTATTCCGGGCGGCGGTTCTGGTACAGCAGGTAGTAGGCGTGCTCCCAGACGTCCAGGCCGAGGATCGGCGTATTGCCGTTCATCAGCGGGCTGTCCTGGTTGCCGCTGCTTTCCACCACCAGTTTTTTCTCCGGGGTCACGCTCAGCCAGGCCCAGCCACTGCCGAAACGAGTCAGCGCGGCCTTGGTGAAAGCTTCCTTGAAAGCATCGAAACCGCCCAGTTGCTCATCGATGGCCTTGGCCACCGAGCCTTGCGGTTCACCGCCGCCGGTTGGCGACATGACAGTCCAGAACAGGGTGTGGTTGGCGTGACCGCCGCCCTGGTTGATCACTGCGGCCTGGAGGTTCTGCGGCAGCTGCTTGACCGCTGCGACCAGCTTCTCCACCGGCCACTCGGCCCACTCGGTGCCGTCGACGGCGGCGTTGAGATTGTTGATGTAGGTCTGGTGGTGCTTGGTGTGGTGGATCTGCATGGTCTGGGTATCGATGTGCGGCTCAAGCGCATCGTAGGCGTAAGGCAATGCAGGCAAGGTATGTGGCATTAGTGAATTCCTTGTTGGAAGGCTTGGGGGATCACGGGGTCCTGGCCAGCCAGCACACCGGACTGCGGTTCCTGTCGGTACAGCAGCCGTTCGGTGCGTGGGTACTGGCCGTACTCACTGATGAAGCTCAAGAGTTCGGTGTAGGTCTTGCCGCTCTGGCGCAGCGCCGCCTCGCGCAATGGCTCGGGCAGGCGCGGGTCCTGGCTCGCGCTCAGCAGCCGCTGATGGATCGCACAGAGATACTCGGCGCTCTCCTGCGGCTGCTTCAGACGCAGATGAAGGTCCGCCAGGTTGTGATGGGAAATCACGCAAGCGGCCACCGCTTCGTTGGCGTCATGCCAGCGCTCGAAAAGCACCTGGGCCAAGGCCAGGGCCTGCAGGTACAGCTCGCGGGCATCGACCAGATCCCCTTGGTTGAACAGGCGGTTGGCAATCTCGGTGGTACGTTTCCAGTGCTGCATGGCGAACCTCCAAAGCGGTGGGCGGTATCAGATACCGCCGGCGGTGAGCTTTTCCGGATCCAGCAGGACTTCCAGCTGGGTACGCGACAGCTCGGTGTGTTCCTGGGCTACGTCGATGATCGGACGCCCCTGCTTGTAGGCGGTCTTGGCGATTTCCGCGGCCTTCTGGTAGCCGATGATCGGGTTCAGCGCGGTCACCAGGATCGGGTTGCGGGCCAGGGCTTCCTTGAGCTTCGGCTCGTTGACCTTGAAGCTGGCGATGGCCTTGTCGGCCAGCAGGCGGCTGACATTGGCCATCAGCTCGATGCTTTCCAGCAGGTTGCGGGCGATGACCGGCAGCATCACGTTCAGCTCGAAGTTGCCCGACTGACCGGCAACGGCGATGGTGGCGTCATTGCCGATGACCTGGGCCGCAACCATGGCGGTGGCTTCCGGAATCACCGGGTTGACCTTGCCCGGCATGATCGAGGAGCCCGGCTGCAGGCCTTCCAGTTCGATTTCGCCGAGGCCGGCCAGCGGGCCGGAGTTCATCCAGCGCAGGTCGTTGGCGATCTTCATCAGCGCCACGGCAGTCGCCTTGAGCTGGCCGGATACGGCCACGGCGGTGTCCTGGGAGCCGATCAGGGCGAACAGGTTCTCGCCCGGCACGAAATCGACCTGGGTCAGGCCACTCAGTTGCTTGGCGAACAATGCGGAGAATTGCGGGTGGGCGTTGATCCCGGTACCGACCGCAGTACCACCCTGGGCCAGGGCCTGCAGGGCAGGCAGGGTGTCTTGCAGATGGCCGATGCTGGCCTTGATCTGCTGCGCCCAGCCACCGAGCACCTGGCTCATGCGCACCGGCATGGCGTCCATCAGGTGGGTGCGGCCGGTCTTGACGAACGGATGCACCTGCTCGGCCTTGGCCTCGATCACCTTGACCAGGTGATTCAGCGCCGGCAGCAGTTGCTCGTGCAGGGCCAGCGCGGCACTGACGTGGATGGTGGTGGGGATGATGTCGTTGCTGCTCTGGCCACAGTTGACGTGATCGTTAGGGTTGACCTTGTCATTGGCGACGCGGCTGGCGAGGGTCGCGATCACCTCGTTGGCGTTCATGTTCGAGCTGGTGCCGGAGCCGGTCTGGAACACGTCCACCGGGAAGTGCTGCATGAAGTCGCTCGCCAGCAGTTGCTCCACTGCCGCGACGATCGCCTCGCCCTGGGCCGGGGTCACCTGCTCCAGTTGCACGTTGGCCTTGGCAGCAGCGGCCTTGGCCAGCAGCAAGGCACGGATGAACTGCTTCGGCATGGGTTGCTGGCTGACCGGGAAGTTGTTGACCGCGCGCTGGGTCTGGGCACCGTACAGGGCCTCGGCCGGCACCTGCAGTTCACCCATGCTGTCACGCTCGATACGGGTATTACTCATCATCAAGTCCTTGCATCAGTTCAGCGGAAGAAATCGAAGGCAACAGCGTGCAGTTCGCCAGTTGCAGGGCCAGCGGCTGCCAGCGCTGGCCTTGCTCGCCGCCATCGAGCTTGCGCAGCTGCAGCAGCGGGCGCCATGCCTGGTCCAGGCACAGGCAGCGCCAATGCCACGGCAACATGCGGTCGCAGGCGGTATCGAGCAGAAGACGGAAAGAAGTGAGGGCGACGGTCCACGCCGAGGTATCGGTGCAGCAGACCAGGTAGCGTCCTTCGGCCAGGTAGTGTTCGATCAGACGCGGCTCGTCGGGCTCGAGCGCGCAACGAATACGCCGGCTCAGCCAGCGCCAGTTTTCGAGATAGGGCAGTTCGTGAAGGACGGATTTCATGGAATGAACATCATCGCTCAGATAATGATATTCATTATTAATTGATAAATAGAATCAGTACAAGCCTCAAGCTTTAAGCTGCAAAAAAAGCGCGCTGCGTGACGGCTGGTTTTTTCGCCTGAAAAACAAAAGCCCGGCATCAAGGCCGGGCTTTTGGATAACGCGATAGTGACGGTGATCAGCTACCTGCGACGGTCATCTTCTCAATCAGGATCGAACCCGTGTGGATATTGCTACGAGTTTCAAGATCGCTGCCGATGGCGACAATCTGCTGGAACATGTCCTTCATATTCCCGGCGATCGTCACTTCCTGTACGGCGAACTGGATCTCGCCGTTTTCCACCCAGTAGCCTGCCGCGCCGCGGGAATAGTCGCCGGTCACCATGTTGAGGCCGTGCCCCATCAGCTCGGTTACCAGCAAGCCACGACCCATGCGCCGGATCAGCGCGGCCTGGTCCTCGACGCCGTGGGTGACGAACAGGTTGTGTACGCCACCGGCATTCGCGGTGCTCGGCAGGCCAAGCTTGCGCCCGGAGTAGGTGCCCAGTACGTAGGAAACCAATTGGCCATTTTCGACGAACGGCTTGGCGTAGGTGGCCAGGCCATCGCCATCGAATGCGGCGCTACCCAGTGCACGGGGCAGGTGCGGACGTTCATCGAGGGTCAGCCAGGTCGGGAACAGACGCTGACCGATGGTGCCTTCCAGGAACGACGATTTGCGATACAGGTTGCCGCCGGAAATCGCCGACAGGAAACTGCCGAACAGACCACCGGCCAGCTCCGCCGAGAACAGCACCGGCACTTCGCAGGTCGGCACCGGGCGCGCCCCTAGGCGACTGGCGGCACGCTGGGCGGCGCGGATACCGATGGAACGCGGATCTGCCAGCAACTCGCCCTGGCGATTCACGTCATACCAGTAGTCCCGCTGCATCTGCCCATCGCCCTCGGCGATCATCACGCAGCTCAGGCTGTGACGGGTCGAGGCGTAGCCACCGATGAAGCCGTTGCTGTTGCCGTAGACGCGGCAGCCCTGGTGGGTATTGAGGGTGGTGCCGTCGGCGTTCTTGATCCGCGGATCGGCGTCGAACGCTGCGGCCTCGCAGGCCAGGGCTTTCTCGATGGCCTGCTCCGGGGTGATATCCCAGGCGTGATACAGGTCGAAGTCCGGCAGGTCCCGGGCCATCAGCGCCGGATCGGCCAGCCCCGAGCAGTCGTCCTCGGAGGTGTGCTTGGCAATGGCCAGCGCTGCGGCGACGGTCTCGCGGATCGCCTCGCTGCCGCTGGCGGAAGTGCTGGCCGAGCCCTTGCGCTGGCCAACGTAGAGGGTGATGCCAAAGCCCTGGTCGCGGTTGAATTCCACCGTTTCCACTTCACGCTGGCGCACCGAGGTCGACAACCCCTGCTCCAGGGATACTGCCACCTCGCACGCACTGGCGCCCTGGCGTTTCGCCTCGGCGATGATCTGCTCGACCTGCTCCTGCAAGGCCGGCAGGGCTTGCGGACCTACGCTCTGGACTGCACTCATGGTTTTCTCCACTCAAATTCTACGTTCGGCGCGGGCCGGCGATTTGCGACCGGGCCGGACAAGCGGCCCCCGACTGGTTATCATGGCGGCGTTTCTCAGCGGACTGCCCCCATGGTTGATTCTTACGACGACGCCTTCGATGGCGAAAAAAGCAAAACCCAGATCAAGCGCGAACTTCAGGCCTTGGTCGACATGGGCGAGCGCCTTACCACGCTCAAGCCCGACACCCTGGCCAAACTGCCCCTGACCGACGAGCTGCGCAAGGCGCTCGAAGAGCACAAGCGGCATACGGCCAACGAGGCCAAGCGCCGTCACCGTTCGTTCATCGGCAAACTGATGCGCGACCAGGATCTCGACGCCATCAATGCCCTGCTTGACCAGCTGGACGCCTCATCGCGCCAGTACAACGAGCGCTTCCACAACCTCGAACGCTGGCGCGACCGCCTGATCGGTGGAACCGACGATGTCCTGGAGAAGTTCGTCCAGGAATACCCGGAAGCCGATCGCCAGCAACTGCGCTCGCTGATCCGCCAGGCCCAGCACGAGGCCAAGACCAACAAGCCGCCAAGTGCCGCGCGCAAGATCTTCAAGTACATCCGCGACCTCGACGAGAGCCAGCGCGGCCTGCGCTGATCCACGCTACCAGGCGGGCACCCTGCCCGCCCGGTGTCTTTCTCATGCGCCCGTGCCACCCACGGTGATCGCATCGATCTTCAGGGTCGGCTGGCCCACGCCAACCGGCACCGACTGCCCATCCTTGCCGCACGTGCCCACGCCACTGTCCAGGGCCAGGTCGTTGCCGACCATGGACACCCGGCTCATGGCTTCCGGACCATTGCCAATCAGGGTCGCACCCTTGACCGGGGCGGTGATCTTGCCGTCCTCGATCAGGTACGCCTCGCTGGTGGAGAAGACGAACTTGCCGCTGGTGATATCCACCTGGCCGCCGCCCAGGTTGGCGCAGTACAGACCGCGTTTGACCGAGGCGATGATCTCCGCCGGGTCGCTCTCACCGGCGCGCATGTAGGTGTTGGTCATGCGCGGCATCGGCAGGTGCGCGTACGACTCGCGGCGCCCGTTGCCGGTGACCGCCATGCCCATCAGGCGGGCATTGAGCTTGTCCTGCATGTAGCCGACCAGCTTGCCGTTCTCGATCAGGGTGGTGCATTCGGTCGGCGTACCTTCGTCGTCGACGCTCAGCGAGCCACGACGATCCTTGAGGGTGCCGTCATCGACGATGGTGCACAGGCTCGACGCAACCATCTCGCCGATGCGCCCGCTGTAGGCCGAACTGCCCTTGCGATTGAAGTCGCCTTCCAGGCCGTGGCCGACCGCTTCATGCAGCAATACACCAGACCAGCCCGAACCCAGCACCACCGGCAGCGTACCCGCCGGGGCCGGCACTGCCTCCAGGTTGACCAGGGCCTGACGCAGCGCCTCGCGGGCGTAGCCCATGACCCGATCTTCACTGAAATAGCGGTAATCGGTGCGCCCACCGCCACCATGACCACCGCGCTCGCGACGGCCATTCTGCTCGACGATCACGCTGACACTGAAACGCACCAGCGGCCGCACATCCGCAGCCAGGCTGCCATCGGCGGCAGCGATCAGGATGCGCTCCCAGACCCCGGCCATGCTCACGCTGACCTGCTGGATACGCGGGTCGAGGGCTCGGGTGGCAGCATCGACGCGCTTGAGCAGATCGACCTTCTCGGCCCGGCTCATGACTTCCAGCGGATTGTCCGCCGCATACAGCGGCGTAATCGCCTGGCTCTTGAATGCCTGCACCGTGCCGTTCTGCCCGGCCCGGGAAATCGAGCGGGCAGCCTGTGCCGCAGCGCTCAGGGCTTCGAGGTTGATCGCGTTACTGTAGGCGAAGCCGGTCTTTTCGCCGGACTGGGCGCGCACGCCCACGCCCTGGTCGAGGTTGAAGCTGCCTTCCTTGACGATGCCGTCCTCCAGCGCCCAGGACTCCGAGATCTGGCCCTGGAAATACAGGTCGGCCGCGTCGATGCCCGGACCGGCCAACTCGCCCAGCACGCTCTGCAGGCTGTCGAAGGTCAGGTCGCCGGGGGCCAGCAGTTGCTCGCTGACGCTTGTTAACAACTCGCTCATAGTCACTCCGAGGTGTGCGCGGGCCGCAAGGCGTCCCGCGAGAAAAAGCGCCGGTGCAAGGTCACCGGCATCCGCGCCCGTATGGACGACTGTTCTGCGCTGTCGCGCGTGGCCAGCAGCACCGCCTCGCCACGGGCCTGTTCGGCGAGGATCCGCCCCCAGGGGTCGACGATCGCCGCCTGACCGTGGGTTTCACGCGGCCCCGGATGCATCCCGCCCTGGGCAGCAGCCAGCACATAGCATTGGGTTTCGATGGCGCGAGCGCGGATCAGCACTTCCCAGTGCGCCGCACCGGTGACGGCGGTAAAGGCCGCCGGCGCCGTGATCAGTTCCGCCCCCGCTTCGCGCAGGGCGCTGTACAACTCGGGGAAACGCAGGTCGTAGCAAACCGTCAATCCAAGCTTGCCCACCGGCGTATCGGCCACCACCACATTGGCACCGTGGGCGTAGTCATCGGACTCGCGATAGCGGCCACGGCTGTCGGCGACATCCACGTCGAACAAATGCAATTTGTCGTAGCGGGCAACCAGCTCGCCGTGCTCGTCCACCAGCAGGGAGCAGGCATGGGCTTTGGCCTCGGGCCGATCGACGGGCGGCAACGGCAGGGTGCCCGCCACGATCCATAACCTGAGGTCGCGGGCGGTCTGTTTCAACCAGGGCAGGATCGGCCCTTCGCCGCGGGCTTCGGTCAGGCCGATGGCAGCGCTGTCGCGACGGCCCATGGCGGCGAAGTTTTCCGGCAGGACGGCAAGCCGGGCGCCCTGCTCCGCCGCCTGCTCCAGCAACGCGCGGGCGCGGGCCAGGTTGGCGGCGATATCGTCCTGGCTGATCATCTGAATGACGGCGAAAGTCATGGCCACGCTCTATCTGGACTTATCGAAAGGTTTCACAAAAGTAATCTTAGGCTCTTTCACCGGGCCTTCGACCCGATAGTTGACGCTGGCGTAACGCGCCACCCGGTCGCCCAGCAGCTTGTCCACCAGGAACAGGGCGCCACCGACGGCAGGCGCGCCAACAATCAACGCCGCCAGCGGCAGGTTGTTGGTCACCGGCAAGGTCACCATCAGGTTGGCCGCGACCCGGTCACGAACCAGGTCGAGCGTGCCTTCCAGCTCGAAATTGCTCGACGGCCCGGTCACGGTAATCGGCTCACGGGTCACATAGACGCCTTCGCTGGCCGCCAGTACGCCCTTGACCCGGTCGTAGCTCAGGCCCTTGCCCAGCAGATCGGAGAAGTCCAGGCGCAGACGGCGGCCGATGGAGTTGAAGTTAAGCAGGCCGAACACCCGCAGGGCCTGGGCGCTGGCGTCGACTTCGACGATCTGTCCGTCGCGCAGCGAGGCATCCATGCTCCCCGAGAAGCGCTTGAGGCTGACCCAGGCCGGCGACCCCTGCCAGCGACCATCGGCATCCATATGGAACTCGCGACTGGTCACCGTAGGTGCGAAGCCCCAGGCCTTGAGCACATCCCCCAGATTGCCGCCTTGCAGGCGTCCCTTGTACCAACTGCTGCTCGCCCCCGGCACGCCTTCCCAACCGGCGGAACCATCGATAGCCAGGCCCTTGAGGTTGAGATCGAGCTCATTGAACACCACCCCCTTGCCGGTGGGGCGCAGCTTGAGGGACAGGCTACCCATCAGGTCATCGCCGCGGAACAGCTTGCCGATGCTCACATCCACGGCCGGGACCTTGCGCGGGTCGGTATCGGCCAGTGGGTCCGGCGCTTCCGGCGCGCTCTCCTCGGCGGGATCGGCGGGCGGCAGGCGCAGGGTCGGCAGGTCGACGACGATGGGCGCAGCCTTGGCGTCGGGGATCCGTGCATTGCCGATGACTTCCTGGCTATCCAGGCGCAGCCCCCAGTTGTCGTTGTTGCGGTCCAGGCGCACTACGGCCTGGTTCAGTTCGAAGTTGTAGGCCTTGATCTTGCCGACGCTCAGGTCCACGCCACGGAGAATCTGCCGGGCACTGCCACCCGGGTCGTCACCGGTGTAGTTGCCAGCCTTGCCCTGCCAGTCCGCCAGGTCCACCTCGGCCACCTTGCCGCGAACCCGCAACCCCTGGCTCGTCGGCAATTGCACAGCACCTCCACCAAGCACCAGCTCACCGCGCACCTGCTCGGTCTTGCCGGCCGGGGCGGCCATGGCCAGGCTGGCCAGGCTGTCATAGGTCGCATCGATGCGCCGCTCGCTACCGCCCAGGTTCATGCGGAACTGGCTGCTACGGGTCTCGCCGGCCACCTTGCCGAAAGGCGCTGGCAGGTCGATGAGCAGGCCCTTGAGGTTGGAGTCGACACTGATCAGGTTGTCCCTGCCCAGCACCACCTGCAATTGATAGGGCAGTTCGCCGGACACCGGCAGAGGCTGGTTGAACTGCAACCAATCGGTCAGGGATTTCAGGGCAATCTGGCCCTTGGCGACGACCCGGGTCTGCAACTGGCCCGGCTTGCCTTCGGCGAAGATCTCCGCCGTCACCGGCTTGCCGAATGCCACGGTGCTGATGTTCTTGCCGCTGAGTCCCTGGTCCAGGTCGAAACGGAAATCGCCCTTGAGTGCGCTGAGTTCGAGCACCGGTTCGCTGATCTTCAAGCGCGACTGCTCGGTTCGGAAATCCACCACAACCTTGGGCTCAATCCCGTGGGCCAGGGGGATATCCAGTTTCAGCGAGCCTTGCAGGTCACCCTCACCTTCCCAGCCTGCAAAGGTCGGGCCGGTGCCGATCGGCGCCTCCTGCAGGATCTTCACGCCGTCGGCGAGGGTCCCGTCGAAGTCGCCATCGACCAGCAGATGGCTGTGTTCGCCCGCCGGAACATGGGGGATATCCACCAGCACATCGCTGACCTTGGTGTTGAGCATCTGCCCGGTGCTGGCCTTGATCCGCACACCGTGGTCATCGATGAACACGTCACCATCGACCTGGGTCAGTTGCGGCCAGCCCGGCTGGAAGTCGAGGTCGGCATCACGCACCTTGAAGAACAGGCTGATGCTACGGGCATGGTCCGGCGCGCCGTGGTTCAGCGAACCCTGGTACTGGAAATAACCTTCGTCCACCGCGCCCTTGAGGATCGCGGTGCGCAGCCAGTGATCGACATCCGGGCTGAGCACTTCCGGCAGGTACTTGCCGGTATAGCGACCATCGCCGTCGACCATGCCGACCCGCAGGTCCATATAGTCCTCATGTCCGGGGGCGAGGTGGATCCGGATCAGGAAGTCGCCGGCGATCTTGCCCTCTTCACCCAGAACCTTGAGATAAGGCGCGATCAGGGTGAAGGTTTCCTTGTCCAGTTTCCAGGTCAGCCGCGCGTTGGCTTTCAGGTAGTGCCAGGGATCGGCGAAGATCGGCACCAGATGCAGCATGAATTTCTCGGTATCCAGGCGCAGTTCGCCATGCCCGAGGTCACCGCTGATACTGCCGCTGACATTGCCGGCCGCCGGAGCGCCGTGATAGGCGTCGAAGCCGACCCGATCGAGGTTGGCGGCAAAGCTGAACATGCGATCCCCCTCGACCTGGGGGCGCACTTCGAGCAGGACGTTGCGCAGCCCCCCGGTGACCTTGAGGCCATCGACCACCGCCATCGCCGGCTTGGGCAACGGACCAAGCGCCTGGATCAGCGGGGTCAACGGGGTCAGATCGATACGATCGGCCTGGATCTTCCAGAGCTCGCCATCCTGCTCGGCACCCGACTGGCTGATCTGGACGTGGGATTCCCAGCGGGTTTCACCGAGATTCATGGCCAGCGAATCCAGGGTCAGTTGGAGGCCTTCATCACCGCGCCGCAGCCAGGCATTGAGGGCCAGGTTTTCTATCTTCACCGGCTTGCGTTCGGCATAGGCGCCCTGCAATTGCGGGGCGTTCAAACGCAGCGTGGCGCTTTGCACCTTGCCCTTGCCCCAGTCCAGCCAGACTTCGCCACCAGCACGCAGTTCGGGCAGTTGCCATTGACCCAGCAGGCGCGCCGGCAGCCATTTCGCCCAGTCGCTTTGCGGCAGGCTGGCATAGGCTTCGATTTCGCCATCACGCCATTTCGCCGGGCGGATCCGGCTTTTCAGGCTGATGGCCAGGGGCTGGCCGTCGGGCAGGGTCATGCGTGCGTCGAGGCGCTGACGCACGCTGCCGGTCTGCAGGCTCAGGCCGACATAGGTCAGGGTCATGGGGTCGTGGTCGAAGGGCTCCAGGGTGATCTGGCTGTCGAGCAGCGAGACCCGGGAGACGATCTGCATGCGCCGCAACGCCTGTTCGACATCCAGTGGCTGGTCGTCGTCCTGCATCGGCAGGCCCTTCAGCGTCCACTTGCCGCTTTCGTCTTCATGCAGGTTGAGCTGCAGGCCGCCCAGTTCGACGCGGGCCAGGCGCACCTCGCGGGCCATCAGGCTGGCCCACAGGTCCGGGACCACCTTGACCGCATCCAGACGCAGGGCCGAGGCGCCCTCGCCCACCTGCACATCACGCACCACGAGAATCGGTGCCAAACCACTCCAGCGCCCTTCCAGCGCCCCGACATGCACCGGCAGACCCAGGCTTTCCTCGGCCTTGGCCTGGACGTCGCTACGGTATTCGGCAACCAGCGGGATGAGCTCGCGGCCCAGGCTGACATAGAGCGCAACCAGCACCGCGAGTAATGCGCAGGTGCCCAGTCCCCAGCGGGTCAAGGCAGCCAGAACGCGGATCAGACGCTCCATTGCTGTGGCCCCCCGAGTCGTCCATTAACTATGGCCCGACATGCAGGGATTGCCACCATCAAGGGTTCAGGGCAAGTCAGAGCAGCACCACATCGTATTGTTCCTGGGAATACATGGACTCCACCTGGAAGCGGATGGTTCGCCCGATAAAGGCTTCGAGTTCGGCGACATTCCCCGACTCTTCGTCCAGCAGGCGGTCCACGACCTTTTGATTGGCCAGCACTCTATACCCTTCGGCCTGGTACGCCCGCGCCTCGCGAAGGATTTCCCTGAATATCTCGTAGCAGACTGTTTCAGGGGTCTTCAGCTTGCCGCGTCCCTGGCAGCAGATGCACGGCTCGCAGAGCACCTGCTCGAGGCTTTCGCGGGTGCGCTTGCGGGTCATCTGCACCAGGCCCAGTTCGGTCAGGCCGATGATGTTGGTCTTGGCGTGATCGCGCTCAAGCTGCTTTTCCAGGGTACGCAGGACCTGGCGCTGATGCTCTTCGTCTTCCATGTCGATGAAGTCGATGATGATGATCCCGCCGATATTGCGCAGGCGCAGTTGCCGGGCAATGGCGGTGGCCGCTTCGAGGTTGGTCTTGAAGATGGTCTCTTCGAGGTTGCGATGGCCAACGAACGCGCCGGTGTTCACGTCGATGGTGGTCATGGCCTCGGCCGGGTCCACCACCAGGTAGCCGCCGGACTTGAGCGGCACCTTGCGCTCCAGCGCGCGCTGGATTTCATCCTCGACGCCATAGAGGTCGAAGATCGGTCGCTCGCCCGGATAGTGCTCCAGGCGATCGGCGATCTCCGGCATCAGTTCGGCGACGAACTGCGTGGTTTTCTGGAAGGTTTCCCGGGAATCGATACGGATCTTCTCGATCTTCGGATTGACCAGGTCGCGCAGGGTGCGCAGGGCCAGGCCGAGGTCCTCGTAGATTTCCGTGGGGGCGCCGACGGTCTTGATCTGGGTACCGATCTGGTCCCAGAGACGGCGCAGGTAGCGGATATCCATGAGGATCTCTTCAGCCCCTGCACCTTCCGCCGCGGTGCGCAGGATGAAGCCACCGGAATCCTGGATGTTCTCCTGGGCCACGCAATCGCTGACCACCTGCTTGAGACGCTCGCGCTCGGCTTCATCCTCGATCTTCAGGGAAATGCCGACATGCTTGGTGCGCGGCATGTACACCAGGTAGCGCGAGGGAATCGACAACTGGGTGGTCAGGCGTGCGCCCTTGGAACCGATCGGGTCCTTGGTCACCTGCACCACCAGGCTCTGGCCCTCGTGAACCAGGGCACTGATGCTCTCCACCGTGGTGCCTTCGCGCAGGGAGATTTCAGAAGCATGGATGAAGGCGGCACGATCCAGGCCGATATCGACGAACGCCGCCTGCATGCCCGGCAGCACCCGCACCACCTTGCCCTTGTAGATATTGCCGACGATACCCCGGCGCTGCGTCCGTTCGACATGGACTTCCTGAAGGACGCCGTTTTCCACCACCGCCACGCGGGATTCCATCGGGGTGATGTTGATCAGAATCTCTTCACTCATGGCAGGCTCTCGTCAAAGGGGCTTCAGGTAATCATGGATCGCCCGTCAGTGGCTGGCGAGCGATAAAGCTTGCGGTACTTCCTCACTCTGCGTCCGGCACACCCTGCCAGCAAGGAATGCCGAAGCGCGCCAGCAACTCGGCAGTTTCCGCAAGCGGCAGGCCGACCACAGCCGAATAGCTGCCCTGCAGGCCCTGCACGAAGACGGCACCAAGGCCCTGGATGGCGTAGGCGCCGGCCTTGTCCTGCGGCTCACCGCTGGCCCAGTAGGCGCGGGCCTGGCTTTCGCTGATGGGATTGAAGGAAACGTGGCTGCTGATGCACAGGCTTTCCGTGCGCTGGCCATCGGTAACGGCGACTGCGGTCAGCACCTCGTGCTCGCGCCCGGACAATGCAGCCAGCATGGCCAGGGCGTCATCGCGGTCAACCGGCTTGCCGAGAATACGGCCATCGAGCACCACCGCCGTGTCGGCCCCCAGCACGGCCAGTGGCTCGCTCACCCCGCTGGCAGCCAGCAAGGCCAGGCCGGCGGCGGCCTTGCCGCGGGCCAGACGCTCGACATAGGCGCCAGCCGGCTCGCCGGCCAGCGCTGTTTCGTCGATGGAGGCGCTGACGATAGTGAAGGGAACGCCAATCTGGGTCAGCAGTTCACGGCGGCGCGGCGAACCGGAGGCCAGGTACAGCGGGGTCATCTTGACTACTCCCTGTCAGCGTCGAGAAACGGTGGTTCAGTAGATGCTCAAGCGGCTGCGCAGACCGCGCAGACCGAAGCTGATCCATGGCCAGAGCAAGGCACTGGTGACCGCCGGCCAGACCAGCGCCAGGGTCGGCTGGCGATTGCCGGTCAGCGCACTGAGCCACAACTGGACCAGTTGCGCGACGCCGAACACCACCAGGATGGTCAGGCTCTGCTGCCACATCGGGAACATGCGCAGGCGTTGCTGCAGGCTCAGCACGAGGAAGGTGATCAGGGTCAGGACCAGGGCGTTCTGTCCGAGCAACGTGCCGTAGAGCACGTCCTCGCACAGGCCGAGGGCGAAGGCCGTGGTCATGCCGATCTTGTGCGGCAGGTTCAAGGTCCAGAAGGCCAGCAGCAGGGCCAGCCACAGGGGACGGAAAATATCCATGAACGGCGGCATCGGCCATACGCTGAGCAGCAGGCCGATCAGGAAGGTCAGCCAGACCACCCAACCGTTCTTGCCGTGGGTACTGACCATCAGTGTCTCTCCCGGGAAGGTGTGCTGGCCGTGCCTGGCGCAACGGGGGCGGCAGCCGCAGCGGGCGTGGCCGCTGGAGCCGGTGAAGTGGCCGGGGTGGCCGGAGCGGCCGGGGTGATAGCGGGCGTCGCCGGAGCTGGCGCCGGGTGTGCCGGATCGGCAGACGGCGCCGGTGGGCCAGCGTGCTCCGCTTCCTGTGCCTTGACTGCATCATTGGCGCGCTCTTCCGGCGTGCGGCCATCGGAGAACACCAGCAGCAGATAGCGGCTGCGGTTGAGCGCGGCCGTCGGCACGGCACGGACGATGGCGAACGGCTGGCCGGAGTCGTGGATCACTTCCTTGACCGTGGCCACTGGATAGCCTGCCGGGAAGCGCTGCCCAAGGCCGGAGCTGACCAGCAGGTCGCCTTCCTTGATATCGGCGGTGTCGGCGACATGGCGCAGCTCCAGGCGTTCCGGGTTGCCGGTACCGCTGGCGATGGCGCGCAGGCCGTTGCGGTTGACCTGCACCGGGATGCTGTGGGTGGTATCGGTGAGCAGCAGCACCCGCGAGGTGTACGGCATCAGCTCGACCACCTGGCCCATCAGGCCACGGGCATCCAGCACCGGCTGGCCGAGGACCACGCCGTCATGCTCGCCCTTGTTGATCAGGATGCGATGGGTGAAGGGGTTCGGATCCATGCCGATCAGCTCGGCAACCTCGACCTTCTCGTTGACCAGCGCCGAGGAGTTGAGCAACTCGCGCAGACGCACGTTCTGCTCGGTCAACGCCGCCAGCTTCTGCAGGCGGCCTTGCAGGAGCAGGGCTTCGGTCTTGAGTTTCTCGTTTTCCGCGATCAGCTCGGTACGGCTGCCAAACTGGCTGGCCACACCTTGCCACAGCCGCACCGGCAGGTCGGTGATGGCATAGGACTGCATCAGCACCAGGGACATCTGGCTGCGCACGGGTTTGAGTATGGTGAAACGGGCATCGACCACCATCAGGGCGATCGACAGCACCACCAGAACGAGCAGGCGCACGCCCAGCGACGGGCCTTTGGCAAAAAGCGGTTTAATGGGCCGCTCCTCGTGGACGACGGTTCAGCAGGTCATTCATAAGGCAACGCACCGGCCTGGCTTGCGGATGGGTGGAATCGGCGCCCGGACGGACGCCGACCCGGTTTCGGGCAGCACTGCGCAGGCTAGCCGAAATCCGGGCGACAGGAAGGCAATCCGGCGAATCACTCGCTGGAGAGCAGGTCCATGGTGTGCTTGTCCATCATTTCCAGGGCGCGACCGCCGCCACGGGCGACACAGGTCAGCGGATCCTCGGCGACGATCACCGGCAGGCCGGTTTCCTGGGCCAGCAGCTTGTCTAGGTCGCGCAGCAGGGCGCCACCACCGGTCAGCACCAGGCCACGCTCGGCGATGTCCGAAGCCAGCTCGGGAGGCGATTGCTCCAGGGCGCTCTTGACCGCCTGGACGATGGTCGCCAGGGATTCCTGCAGGGCTTCCAGGACTTCGTTGGAATTCAGGGTGAAGGCACGTGGCACGCCTTCGGCCAGGTTACGGCCGCGGACGTCGACTTCGCGCACTTCGCCGCCCGGGTAGGCGGTACCGATTTCCTGCTTGATGCGCTCGGCGGTGGATTCGCCGATCAGGCTGCCGTAGTTGCGGCGCACGTAGGTGACGATGGCTTCGTCGAAGCGGTCGCCGCCGACGCGGACGGATTCGGCATAGACCACGCCGTTCAGGGAGATCAGGGCGATTTCGGTGGTACCACCACCGATATCGACGACCATCGAACCGCGGGCTTCTTCGACCGGCAGGCCGGCACCGATGGCAGCGGCCATCGGTTCTTCGATCAGGAACACTTCACGGGCACCGGCGCCCAGGGCCGATTCACGGATGGCACGGCGCTCGACCTGGGTCGACTTGCACGGCACGCAGATCAGCACGCGCGGGCTCGGCTGCAGGAAGCTGTTCTCGTGAACCTTGTTGATGAAGTACTGGAGCATCTTTTCGCAGACGCTGAAGTCGGCGATCACGCCGTCCTTCATCGGACGAATGGCAGCAATGTTGCCCGGGGTACGCCCGAGCATGCGCTTGGCTTCGGTACCGACCGCGACGACACTTTTCTGGTTGCCGTGGGTACGAATGGCCACGACGGAGGGCTCATTCAGGACGATACCGCGCTCACGCACGTAGATAAGGGTGTTGGCAGTGCCCAGGTCGATGGAAAGATCGCTGGAAAACATGCCACGCAGTTTCTTGAACATGGGAAAGGGACCCTGGCAACGCGTGGGTAAAAAAGTGCGGCAAACTCTAACAATGGCGGGGATTTTGGGCAAGGCGCCAATATGTTAAATTGGCGGTTTTTCCGAGCAGGCCAGCACACGATCGGGCCTTATGACCGCGTGTCTGCCGGCATGTTCCTCATCCCGGACAATTCCGTTTTTTCCCAGGAGATCCCCATGGCGCTTGAACGCAGCGACGTGGAAAAGATCGCCCATCTGGCCCGTCTGGGCCTGGACGAGGCCGATCTGCCACGCACCACCGACGCACTCAACAGCATTCTGGGCCTGGTCGACCAGATGCAGGCGGTCGACACCACCGGCATCGAACCTCTGGCCCACCCTCTGGAAGCCAGTCAGCGCCTGCGCGCCGACGTTGTAACAGAAAGCAACCAACGCGACCGCTACCAGGCCATCGCCCCGGCGACGGACAGCGGCCTGTACCTGGTTCCGAAAGTCATCGAGTAAGGGAATAGCGCCAGCATGCATCAACTTACCCTGGCCGAGATCGCCCGTGGCCTCGCCGACAAATCGTTTTCCGCCGAAGAGCTGACCCGCGCGCTGCTGCAGCGCATCCACCAGCTCGATCCGCAACTCAACAGCTTCATCAGCGTCACCGACGAGCTGGCCATCAGCCAGGCCAAGGCCGCCGATGCCCGTCGCGCTGCCGGCGAGAATGGCGCCCTGCTCGGCGCGCCGATCGCCCACAAGGACCTGTTCTGCACCCAGGGCGTACGCACCAGCTGCGGCTCGAAGATGCTCGACTCGTTCACCGCGCCCTATGACGCCACCGTGGTCGCCAAACTGGCCGAAGCCGGCGCCGTGACCCTGGGCAAGACCAACATGGACGAGTTCGCCATGGGTTCGGCCAACGAATCCAGCCACTACGGCGCGGTGAAGAACCCATGGAACCTGGAACACGTGCCAGGCGGTTCGTCCGGCGGTTCCGCCGCGGCCGTTGCCGCGCGCCTGCTGCCGGCCGCCACCGGCACCGACACCGGCGGCTCGATCCGCCAGCCTGCCGCCCTGACCAGCCTGACCGGCCTGAAACCGACCTACGGCCGGGTTTCGCGCTGGGGCATGATCGCCTACGCCTCCAGCCTCGACCAGGGCGGCCCGATGGCCCGTACCGCCGAGGACTGCGCCCTGCTCCTGCAAGGCATGGCCGGCTTCGATCCGAAGGACTCCACCAGCATCGACGAGCCGGTGCCCGACTACAGCACCAGCCTCAACGGCTCGCTGCAGGGCCTGCGCATCGGCCTGCCGAAGGAATACTTCGGCGCCGGTCTCGACCCGCGCATCGCCGACCTGGTCCAGGCCAGCGTCAAGGAGCTGGAAAAGCTCGGCGCGGTGATCAAGGAAATCAGCCTGCCGAACATGCAGCACGCGATCCCCGCGTACTACGTGATCGCCCCGGCCGAGGCTTCCTCCAACCTGTCGCGTTTCGACGGCGTGCGCTTCGGCTACCGCTGCGAAAACCCGAAGGACCTCACCGACCTGTACAAGCGCTCCCGCGGCGAAGGCTTCGGCAGTGAAGTGCAGCGGCGCATCATGGTCGGCACCTATGCCCTGTCGGCCGGCTACTACGACGCCTACTACCTGAAGGCGCAGAAGATCCGCCGCCTGATCAAGAACGACTTCATGGCCGCCTTCGAAGGCGTCGACGTGATCCTCGGCCCGACCACGCCGAACCTGGCCTGGAAGATCGGCGCCAAGAACGCCGACCCGGTCGCCGCCTACCTGGAAGACGTCTACACCATCACCGCCAACCTGGCCGGCCTGCCGGGCCTGTCGATGCCGGCTGGTTTCGTTGACGGCCTGCCGGTGGGCGTACAGCTGCTGGCCCCGTATTTCCAGGAAGGCCGCCTGCTCAACGTCGCGCACCAGTATCAGCAAGTGACTGACTGGCACACCCGCGCACCTAACGGTTTCTGAGGAGCAGACACATGCAATGGGAAGTTGTCATCGGGCTGGAGATTCATACCCAGCTCGCCACCCAGTCGAAGATTTTCTCCGGCAGCGCCACCACCTTCGGTTCCGAGCCGAACACCCAGGCCAGCCTGATCGACCTGGGCATGCCTGGCGTTCTGCCGGTGCTGAACCAGGAAGCGGTGCGCATGGCCTGCATGTTCGGCCTGGCGATCGACGCCGAGATCGGCCAGCACAACGTGTTCGCGCGCAAGAACTACTTCTACCCGGACCTGCCCAAGGGCTACCAGATCAGCCAGATGGAGCTGCCGATCGTCGGCAAGGGCCACCTGGACATCGCCCTTGAGGACGGCACCGTCAAGCGCATCGGCATCACCCGCGCGCACCTGGAAGAAGACGCCGGCAAGAGCCTGCACGAAGACTTCGCCGGTTCCAGCGGCATCGACCTGAACCGTGCCGGCACGCCGCTGCTGGAAATCGTTTCCGAACCGGAAATGCGCAGCGCCAAGGAAGCCGTGGCCTACGTCAAGGCGATCCACGCCCTGGTGCGCTACCTCGGCATCTGCGACGGCAACATGGCCGAAGGCTCGCTGCGTTGCGACTGCAACGTATCGATCCGGCCAAAAGGCCAGGCCGAGTTCGGCACCCGCTGCGAGATCAAGAACGTCAACTCGTTCCGCTTCATCGAGCGCGCGATCAACAGCGAAGTGCAGCGCCAGATCGAGCTGATCGAGGACGGCGGCAAGGTCATCCAGGAAACCCGCCTGTACGACCCGAACAAGGACGAGACCCGCTCCATGCGCAGCAAGGAGGAAGCCAACGACTACCGTTACTTCCCCGATCCGGACCTGCTGCCGGTGGTGATCGAGTCGGCGTACCTCGACGACCTGCGCGCCACCCTGCCGGAACTGCCGCCACAGAAGGTCGAGCGTTTCCAGAGCCAGTACGGCCTGTCAGCCTACGACGCCAACGTGCTGGCCTCCAGCCGCGAACAGGCGGAGTACTTCGAGAAGGTCGCGGCCATCGGCGGCGACGCCAAGCTGGCAGCCAACTGGGTCATGGTCGAACTGGGCAGCCTGCTGAACAAGCTGGGCGTCGAGATCGACCAGGCGCCAGTCACCGCCGAGCAACTGGGCGGCATGCTGCTGCGCATTCGCGACAACACCATCAGCGGCAAGATCGCCAAGACCGTGTTCGAGGCGATGGCCAATGGCGAGGGTGATGCCGACCAGATCATCAAGGACAAAGACCTGATCGTTGAGTCCGACAGCGGTGTCATCGAGAAGATTCTGGATGAGGTCCTCGCGGCCAATGCCGAGCAGCTTGAGCAATACCGGGCGGCGGACGAAGCCAAGCGGGGCAAGATGTTCGGCTTCTTCGTTGGCCAGGCTATGCGAGCCTCGAAGGGCAAGGCTGACCCGCAACAGGTGAACCAACTGCTCAAGAGCAAGCTCGAAGGGTAATTCCTTGAAGCGGGGCTGTCTTACGGGCCCCATCGCTGGCAAGCCAGCTCCCACAGGGTTCGCGGTGTATTCGGTCCCTGTGGGAGCTGGCTTGCCAGCGATTAGCCACCCCACGGAGCATCAGACATAAATGTGGCGTCCCCTAAGCGCCCTCGCGCTGTTCACCCTCCTCGCCGGCTGCGCCAGCCATTCCATCGACCCACGCGGCTACGATGAAACCGGCACCGCCTCTTTCTATGGCTCCCGCCACCACGGCAAACGCACCGCCAGCGGCGAACCCTTCGACCAGCACGGCCTGACCGCCGCCCATCGCACCCTGCCCTTCGGCACCCGGGTGCAGGTCACCAACCTGAAGAACGACCGCACCGTAGTGGTCCGCATCAACGACCGCGGCCCCCATACCCGTGGCCGCCTGATCGATCTTTCCAAAGCCGCCGCCCAGCAACTGGACATGATCCGTAGCGGAACGGCGCGAGTCCGGGTACAAAGCCTGAGCGACTGATCCTGTTTTCTGGAGCACGACCATTTTCGACCTGGCCGCTTTACCCACCTTCAGCCTGCTGCAACTGGCCAGCGGCCTGATCCTGCTGATTCTCGGCGCCGAACTGCTGGTGCGTGCCGCGCTGCGCATCGCTGCCAGCCTGCATGTGCGCCCGCTGATCATCGGCCTGAGCCTGGTGGCCTTCGGCAGCAGCGCGCCGCAACTGACCGTCAGCCTGCAGGCCGCCTACACCGGCGCCCCGGATGTAGCGGTGGGCAGCGTGATCGGCAGCAATATCTTCAATGTCCTGGTCATCCTCGGCCTCGCTGCCCTGATCATTCCCCTGCGAGTTTCGCGGCAACTGGTGCGCCTGGACATTCCGCTGATGATCGGCGCCAGCCTGCTGGTGTACCTGCTGGCGCTGAACGAAGTGATCGGGCGCTGGGAAGGCGCCCTGCTGCTGGCCGGGCTGGTGGCCTACCTGGCCATGCTCTGGCACCAGTCACGCCACCATGCGCGCACCTACCCGCCACCCAACCCGCGTGTCGACCGGGGTGTCGGCTTCTGGTTCGGCAGCGTGCTGCTGATGCTACTCGGCCTCGGCCTGCTCAGCCTGGCCGGGCACCTGCTGCTGGAGGCCGCCGTGGAGGTGGCCACCGACCTGGGCCTGTCGGAGCGGGTGATCGGCCTGACCGTGGTCGCCGTATGCACCTCACTGCCGGAACTGGCCACCTCGCTGATCGCCGCCATCCGCGGTGAACGGGAGATCGCCGTGGGCAACGTGATCGGCAGCAACCTGTTCAACCTGCTGGCGGTCCTTGGACTGACTGCCGTAGTGGCTCCGGCCCCGCTGTCCATTTCCCCCAACGCCCTGGATTTCGATTTGCCGGTGATGCTCGGCGTCGCCGTGCTGACCCTGCCGGTGTTCTATTCCGGCTACCGGGTCACCCGCGCCGAGGGCCTGGTGTTTCTTTGCCTGTATCTGGCCTACGGCCTGCACGTGGTGGCCTTCACCACCGGCATGCCGCTGGCCAACCGTTTGGAACAGCTGATGCTGTTCTATGTCTTGCCGGTGCTGGGGTTGTTGCTGACGTACACGACCCTGCGCGCCTGGCGCCGCCAACACTAAGGAAAACAACATGGGTGAGACGAAGAAAACCGGCGAACAGGTTCGCCGTCAGGTCATGGGCGATGTGTTCGTCGATCGCGCATTGGGCAATGCCACCGAGTTCACCGCGCCGCTGCAGGAATTCGTCAACGAGCATGCCTGGGGCAGCGTGTGGAGCCGCGAAGGCCTGCCGCTGAAGACCCGCAGCCTGATCACCCTGGCCGCCCTGACCGCGCTGAAATGCCCGCAGGAACTCAAGGGCCACGTGCGTGGAGCCCTGAATAATGGCTGTACGGTGGAAGAGATTCGCGAAGCCCTGCTGCATTGCGCAGTCTATGCGGGCGTGCCGGCGGCAATCGATGCGTTCCGCGCGGCCCAGGAAGTGATCGACGCCTGGCAACAGCAAGGCTGATCGACCACTCCCCGAACAGGGGTCGTCAGGCGTGACGACCCTTGGTCAGCCGGTAGACCACATAAAGCACGAACAGCCAGACCGGAATCAGCGCGACCGAGATACGCGTGTCCTCGCTAATCGCCATTACCACCAGGATGAAGGCAAGGAAGGCCAGGCACAGGTAGTTGGTCAGCGGATAGCCGAGGCTCTTGTAGAAGGTCTCATGCCCCTGCGCAGCCTTGGCCTGGCGGAACTTGAGGTGAGTGATGCTGATGATCCCCCAGTTGATCACCAGCGATGCGACCACCAGCGCCATCAGCAAGCCAAAGGCCTCACGCGGCATCAGGTAGTTGATGACCACGCACAACCCGGTGGCCAGCGCGGAAATGCCCAACGCCACCAGCGGCACGCCCTTGGCATTGACCTTGAGCAGCGACTTCGGCGCATCGCCCTGGGTAGCCAGGCCGAACAGCATGCGGCTGTTGCAGTACACGCAGCTGTTGTAGACCGACAGCGCAGCAGTCAGGACCACCAGGTTGAGCACGGTGGCCACGACGTTGGCGTCCAGATCGTGGAAGATCATCACGAACGGGCTGCTGCCATCGACGACCTTCTGCCACGGATACAGCGCCAGCAGCACAGCCAGGGCGCCCACGTAGAACAGCAGGATGCGGTAGATCACCTGGTTGGTCGCGCGCGGGATGCTGTGGCGCGGGTTATCGGCTTCTGCCGCAGTGATGCCCACCAGTTCCAGGCCGCCGAAGGAGAACATGATCACCGCCATGGCCAGCATCAGCCCGGTGACGCCTTTGGGGAAGAAGCCGCCGTGCTGCCACAGGTTGGCAACGCTGGCATCCGGGCCACCGTTGCCGCTGAACAGCAGGTAGCCACCGAAGCCGATCATGCCGAGGATGGCCGCCACCTTGATCAGGGCGAACCAGAACTCCATCTCGCCGAAAACCTTCACCTGGCTGACGTTCATCAGGTTGATGATGACGAAGAAGATCGCGGCCGTGGCCCAGGTCGGGAAGCCCGGCCACCAGTACTGGATGTACAGGCCAACGGCGGTCAGTTCGGCCATGCCCACCAGCACGTACAGCACCCAGTAGTTCCAGCCCGACATAAAGCCGGCGAACGGACCCCAGTAGCTGTGGGCGAAGTGGCTGAAGGTCCCGGAAACCGGCTCTTCAACGACCATCTCGCCGAGCTGGCGCATGATGAAGAAGGCGATCAGGCCGGCGATGGCGTAGCCCAGCAGCACCGAGGGACCGGCCATCTGGATGGTCTGGGCGATGCCGAGGAACAGCCCGGTGCCGATTGCGCCACCGAGGGCAATCAGCTGGATATGGCGATTTTTCAGGCCGCGATGCAAACGCTCGGGCGTGATCTGGTCTTGCATGAAGTGTCCTCAGAAGTAAGAGGCAGTGTTGATGTTGTTGTAAGGTCGCACAGGATCTAGATCCATCCGCCCCACTGCAATAGGAAAATTCCGATGTTGGTTGTCACAGCGGCGGCAAGCGTGGTGATGACGATGATCGACGCCGCCAGCTCATGGTTGCCATTCGACGAACGGGCCATCACATAACTGGCCGCAGCGGTGGGGCTGCCAATGTAGAGGAACAGGATCCCCAGTTCCGCCCCGCGAAAGCCGCATAGCCAGCCGCCGAAAGTGAATATCAACGGCAGCCAGACCATCTTCACCAGACTGGCACTCACCGCCATCCGCCCACTGGCACGCAACGACGCCAGCGACAGGGTGCCGCCGATGCAGATCAGCGCCAGCGGCAGGGTCATCTGCGCAATGTAGTCGGCGGAGGTCAGCATCCAGTTGGGCAGCGCCACCTTGGCGTAGGCCAGTGGTGTCGCCAGCAGCACGCTGATGATCAACGGGTTGCGCAGGATGCTCTTGAAGATGCTCCACGGATCCGACTTCAGACTCGGGCTGTACACCGCCAGCACCACCACCGACAGCGAGTTGTAGAGCAGGATCACCAACCCGGCGAGGATCGCGCCAAGGGAAATACCGTAGTCGCCGTACATGCTGGCCGCCAGTGCCAGACCGATCACCCCGTTGTTGCCGCGAAACGCGCCCTGGGTGTAGATGCCGCGATCTTCCTTGGGGCAGCGCCAGATGGCAATCAGCCAGGCCAAGGCGAAACTGCCGAAGGTGGCGGCGATGAAGTACAGCAACAGGCTTGGTTTGACCGCAGCGTCGAGGTCGGCGTGGTAGATACCGAGGAACAGCAGCGCCGGCATGCACACGTTGAACACCAGTGACGAGGCGACCTGGATGAAGTTGTCGTTGATCGCATCGATGCGACGCAAGAACACACCCATGAACAGCATCGCGAAGACCGGGGCGGTGATGTTCAGGGTCTGGATGAATAAGGCGAGCATGCGGGGGAGTGTTCCGTGGCCTGTCGTTAGGCGGCTAATGATACGCCAGTGCAAGGCTCAGGGATGGGGGTTTGTCGATGAAATAGAGGAATTTCGGCGATCTTCAGGGCCTCATCGCTGGCAAGCCAGCTCCCACAGGGTCTTGTGGGAGCTGGCTTGCCAGCGATGAGGCCCTGAAGGGCAATGAAGAATTCAGCGCCGGACCGGGCGCTTCTGCAACTTGCGCTGCAAGGTCCGCCGGTGCATGCCCAGGGCCCGCGCGGTGGCGGAGATATTGCCCTCGTGCTCGGTCAGCACGCGCTGGATGTGTTCCCATTGCAGGCGATCCACCGACATCGGGTTTTCCGGCACCAGGGTGTCCAGATCGGCATGCTCCGAGGCCAGCGCTGCCAGCACATCATCGGCATCCGCCGGCTTGCACAGGTAGTTGCAGGCGCCGCGCTTGATGGCTTCCACTGCGGTGGCGATGCTGGAGTAGCCGGTGAGGATCACCACCTTCATTTCCGGGTCCAGTTCCAGCAGCTTGGGCAGCAGCACCAGGCCGGAGTCGCCTTCCATCTTCAGGTCCAGCGCGGCGTAGTCCGGTACGTCCTGCTGGGCCAGGATCAGGCCCTCTTCCGCCGAACTCGCGGTGCTGACCCGAAAACCCCGGCGGACCATGGCCCGGGCCATCACCCGGGTAAAGGTCGAGTCGTCGTCGACCAGCAGCAGGTGCGGCAGGTCTTCACCTTCAACCTGGATTTCATCACTCATCACACGTCTCCTCGCGCGTCACGGGGCAAGCGCAGCTCGGTCAGCGTGCCGCCCTCTTCGTGACTATAGAGTTTTACCGAGCCGCCAGCACGGGTGACGCTGGCCTTGCTCAGGAACAGGCCAAGGCCGAAGCCCTTGCCCTTGGTGGTAAAGAACGGCTTGCCGATCTGTTCGGCAATGGCCACCGGCACGCCGGGGCCGTGGTCGCGGATGCTGATGACAATGTCGGAAGCATCCCAGTCGAGCCGCACTTCCAGCCCCTCGGGGCAGGCATCGGCGGCATTGTTGAGCAGATTGAGCAGCGCCTGGGTCAGGTCCGGTGGTGGCGCCAGATGCGGCACCAGCCCTTGGCCGAGACGCTGGAAGCGGTAGCTCGCCTCGGGGCGCATCAGGTGCCAGCGGTTCAGCGACTCGTCCATCCAGAAGGTCACCGGCTGCTCCTCCACCGCCATGCGCCGGTTGGCCTCGGCGGCACGGACCAGTTGCTGCAAGGTGTGCTTGCACTGCTTGACCTGCTCCTGCAGCACCGCCAGGTCTTCCTGCAGCAGGGGGTCGGTGTGGTCCTGGCGCATTTCGTTGATCAGCACGCTCATGGTCGCCAGCGGCGTGCCCAGCTCGTGGGCGGCGCCGGCGGCCTGGGTGGCCACGGCCAGCAGTTGCTCGTCACGCAGGCTTTCCTCGCGGCGCCGGGCCTGGAACTGCTCCTGCCGGCGCAATTCCTCGGCCATCTTCGCGGCGAAGAAGGTGATCACCGCCGCCGCCAGGGCGAAGCTCAGCCACATGCCGTATATCTGCATCTTGTCGCGGGCCATGGGCAGCGCTTCGAGCGGATAGAACTGCACCAGCAGCAGGGTGTAGGCGACCAGGGCAATACCGGACAGGATCAGCGAATAGACCCATGGCAAGGTCACCGCCGCGATCGCCAGGGGCACCAGATAATAGGAAACGAAGGGGTTGGTCGAACCGCCGGAGAAATACAGCAGGGCACTGTGGATCAGCAGATCGCAGGCCAATTGCACCGCGTATTCGAGCTCGGTGACCGGCAGCGAGGCACGCAGGCGCAGGGCGGTGACCAGGCACAGCACCATGGAGAAGCCGAGGGTGACGCTCAGCGCCAGCCAGGGCAACGGCAGCAGCTCGGTCCAGTAGGCGACCGCGACCGAACCGGCCTGGGCGGCCAGTACCAGGGTGCGGATAAAGGTAAGGCGCCAGAGGTTCTGGCGAGTAGCAGACAACATTTGCATTTTGACCGGGGCGAGCATGAGCTCTCCTGATGAGTGCTCCAGATAAACCGTCGCGAAGTATACCCAAGCGAGGTCCTTGACTGCAGCGATGCGGCAACTCGCCACACGGCGAGCAGGTTAAATGATAGCCATTTGGAACCTTGGTGCTATTTTCAAGGTCTGATGCGGTCTGCGTGGCACACAGGATCGTACTGGCCACGCCCATTTTCCAAGGAGTCGCACATGAATACCCCAAGCCGTAGCGCCAAAGCCCTGCTGGCCGCCAGCCTGCTGGTCAGCCTTCCTGTTCTGGCGGACGAGCCGCGTTACAACCAGGTGTCCCTGCGCGCCGAAGCGAGCAAGGAGGTCGCCCGCGACCTGATGGTCGTGACCCTGTACAGCGAAGCGCAGAACACCGACCCGGCCAAGCTGGCCAACGAAATCACCACCACCCTGAACAAGGCGCTGGAACAGGCGCGCCAGGTCAAGGATGTGAAGATCAGCCAGGGCAGCCGCAACGCCTACCCGATCTACGACGACAAGGGCCAGAAGATCACCGGCTGGCGCGAACGTGCCGAGCTGCGCCTGGAAAGCGCCGACTTCCCGGCCCTGTCCAAGCTCACCGGCGAGCTGCTGCAACAACTGAAGATGGGCGGCATGGACTTCGCCATCGCCCCGGCCACCCGCAAGGCCAGTGAAGATGCGCTGATCAAGGACGCGGTGGACGCATTCAAGGCGCGCGCGCAGATCGCCACCGAAGCGCTGGGCGGCAAGGGCTACAAGGTGGTCAGCCTGAACCTGAACAGCAGCGGCTACCCGCAGCCCTACATGCGTGCGCCGATGATGATGAAGGCCAGCATGGACGCCGAGGCAGCGCCTTCGCCGCAGGTCGAGGCGGGCACTACCCAGGTCAGCGTCAATGCTGATGGCACCATTGAAGTGCAGATGCCCTGATCGACCTTCCGGGCCTCATCGCCGGCAAGCCGGCTCCCACAGGGTGCTGAGCCAGCCATAGGATCGGTGCTGGACGCGCTCCTTGTGGGAGCTGGCTTGCCAGCGATGGGGCCTTCAAAGTTTCAAGATATTTCGTGTAAAGTCTTACGCGCAAACGTTCAACTCGCACAAAATTGCACGAATGCGACATTCCTGTACGCTCGTCCCGCTTTTCTTCCCGCCAGCTATCCTCAATCGTTGCATCAGGTACAGCACCTGCATAAGTATCCGCGAGTCGGCTCACAAGGCCGCCCTCAGATCAAAAATGACAACAATGAGGCCACCATGCTGAAAACCGCAGTCATTCCCTTTCTCGTCGGCGCAGGTCTGCTCGCCGCTACCCCGGCCGCCCAGGCCGCTTCCAATCTGGTCTATTGCTCCGAAGGCAGTCCCGCCGGCTTCGATCCCGGCCAGTACACCACCGGCACCGACTTCGACGCGTCGTCTGAGACCGTCTTCAACCGCCTGGCCCAGTTCGAGCGCGGCGGCACCAAGGTCATCCCCGGTCTGGCCACCAGGTGGGACGTCTCCGACGATGCCCTGACCTACACCTTCCACCTGCGCGAAGGGGTCAAGTTCCACACCACCGACTACTTCAAGCCGACCCGCGATTTCAACGCCGACGACGTGCTGTTTACCTTCAACCGCATGCTCGACAAGGACATGCCGTTCCGCAAGGCGTACCCCACCGAGTTCCCGTACTTCACCGACATGGGCATGGACGCCAACATCAAGCAGGTGGACAAGGTCGACGAGCACACCGTCAAGTTCACCCTCAACGCCGTCGATGCCGCCTTCATCCAGAACATCGCCATGAGCTTCGCCTCGATCCAGTCCGCCGAATACGCCGCGCAACTGCTCAAGCAGGGCAAGGCCGCGGACATCAACCAGAAGCCGATCGGCACCGGCCCGTTCGTGTTCAGCAAGTACCAGAAGGACGCGCAGATCCGCTTCAAGGGCAACAAGGACTACTGGTCGCCGGACGAGGTGAAGATCGACAACCTGATCTTTGCCATCACCACCGATGCCTCGGTGCGCATGCAGAAGCTGAAGAAGAACGAGTGCCAGGTCACCCTCTTCCCGCGTCCGGCCGATCTCGAATCGCTGAAAGCCGACCCGAACCTGCAGATGCCGTCCCAGGCCGGTTTCAACCTCGGCTACATCGCCTACAACGTGATGGACAAGATCAAGGGCAGCAACGAGCCCAACCCCATGGCCCAGCTCAAGGTGCGCCAGGCGCTGGACATGGCGGTGAACAAGCAGCAGATCATCGACTCGGTGTACCAGGGCGCCGGCCAGCTGGCGGTCAACGCGATGCCGCCGACCCAGTGGTCCTATGACGAGACCATCAAGGGCACCGAGTACAACGTCGAGAAGGCCAAGGCCCTGCTCAAGGAAGCCGGGGTCAAGGAAGGCACCGAGATCACCCTGTGGGCCATGCCGGTGCAGCGCCCGTACAACCCCAACGCCAAGCTGATGGCGGAGATGATCCAGTCCGACTGGGCCAAGATCGGCATCAAGGCGCGCATCGTCAGCTACGAATGGGGCGAGTACATCAAGCGCGCCAAGGACGGCGAGAACGGCGCCATGCTGATCGGCTGGAGCGGCGACAACGGTGACCCGGACAACTGGCTCGGCACCCTGTACGGCTGCGACGCAGTCAATGGCAACAACTTCTCCCACTGGTGCGACAACGACTACGACAAGCTGGTCAAGGACGCCAAGCGCATCCCCGACCAGGCCAAGCGCACCGAGCTATACAAGCAGGCCCAGCACATCCTCAAGGACCAGGTGCCGATCACCCCGATCGCCCACTCCACGGTCTACCAACCCATGCGCAAGAGCGTCGAGGACTTCAAGATCAGTCCCTTCGCCCTCAATGACTTCTACGGCGTCAGCGTGAAGCCATAAGGCCCGGCTGTGGGCGCATTCACGGATGCGCCCGCAGCCAATCTGTGCAAAACAACGCACAGGTTGATGGCACTTCGGTTATCTACAGAAATTTCCTCGTTTCACTCGGAAACCTCCCACCCCAATTTGCACCTTGTGTACCTCGTCGGACGCCTTTTACCCACTTACCTTGGGAACGGTGCCGTGATGCGTGAGCGAGGATTCGCCACGCGCCATGGATTTCTTCAATAACGACGACAAGACAGGGAATTCCCATGCGTAAGACGTCTCTCTTCGCCGCCTTGCTCGGAGCCGGTCTGCTGGCCCATGCGCCTTTCGGCCTGGCCAAGGGCAACCTGGTGTTCTGTTCGGAGGGCAGCCCTTCCGGCTTCGACACCGCGCAATACCAGAGCGGCACCGACAACGATGTGTCCGAACCGCTGTACAACCGCCTGGTGGAGTTCCAGCGCGGAGCCACGGTGGTGGAGCCTTCCCTGGCCACCGACTGGAGCATCTCCGAGGACGGCCTGGTGTACACCTTCAACCTGCGTCCGGGGGTGAAGTTCCACAGCAACGCCGGCTTCAGCCCGACCCGCGAATTCGACGCCGACGACGTGCTCTTCACCTTCAACCGCATGCTCGACCCGACCCACCCCTTCCGCATGGCCTATGGCACGGTGTTCCCGTACTTCAGCGCCATGGGCATGGACAAGACCATCGCCAAGGTGGAGAAGACCGGCCCGATGACCGTCACCTTCACCCTCAACCATCCCGACGCGACGCTGCTGCAAAACCTCGCCATGAGCTTCGCCTCGGTGCTCTCCGCCGAATACGCCGAACACCTGCTGGCCCGCGGCACGCCGTCGGACATCACCCACAAGCCCATCGGCACCGGCCCCTTCGTCTTCAGCCGCTACCAGAAGGACACCCAGATCCGCTATCGCGGCAACACCGAGTACTGGGCTCCCGAGCAGGTCAAGCTGGACAACCTGATCTACTCGATCAACGTCGACCCGTCCGTGCGCGTGCAAAAGCTGCGCAAGGGCGAATGCCACGTGAGCATCCATCCTCGCCCCGCCGACCTTGACGCCCTGCGCGAAGACCAGAACATCAACCTGATCGAGAAGCCCGCCTACAACCTCGGCTATATCGCCTACAACACCCGGCACAAGCCGTTCGACCAACTGGAAGTGCGCCAGGCCCTGGACATGGCGGTGAACAAGGAAGCGATCATCAAGGCGGTGTTCCAGGGCGCCGGCCAGGTGGCGGTGAACACCATGCCGCCGACCCAGTGGTCCTACGACGAGAGCATCGCCGACACCCCGCGCGACCTGGAAAAGGCCAGGCAGATGCTGCGCGACGCCGGGGTCAGGGAAGGCACCGAGATCACCCTCTGGGCCATGCCCGTGCAGCGCCCGTACAACCCCGATGCGCGCCTGATGGCGCAGATGCTCCAGGACGACTGGGGCAAGCTCGGGCTGAAGGTGAACATCGTCAGCTACGAATGGGGCGAATACCTCAAGCGCGCCAAGAATGGCGAGCACGACACCCTGCTGATCGGCTGGACCGGTGACAACGGCGACCCGGACAACTGGCTCGGCACCCTGTACGGCTGCGATGCCATCGGCAGCCACAACCATTCCATGTGGTGCGACCCGGAATACGACGCCTTGATGAAAAAGGCCAAGGGCACCAATGACCGCGAGCAGCGCAGCGAGCTGTATCGCCAGGCCCAGCACTACATCAAGCAGAACGTGCCGATCACCCCCATCGCCCACTCCACCGTCAGCCAGCCGGTCAGCACACGGGTGCAGGACTACCTGGTCAGCCCATTCGGCAAGACGACATTCCGCGACGTCGGCATCGACTGACCGGTGCAACCCGGATCACCGCTACCCGCAGCGATCCGCCGCACTGACCGCCGGGTCCACGAGGCCCGCCGGTTCAATGACAAGAACAAGAAAGGAAGCATTGCCTTGAAACGAATCACCACCGTAATCGCCCTGTCCCTTGGTGGACTGTCCGGCCTGGCCCAGGCCACCACCACCAGCCAGGACTACCTGCCGCTGAGCCTCAAGGAAACCAGCGCCCAGGCCGAATCCAACGGCTTTATCGAAGACCAGAGCCTGTCCGGCTGGACCCGCAACTGGTACGCCCGCGAGCGGGCGACCAAGGGCCCGCAGTTCCGCTACTACAAGAGCGACGGCACGCGCCGCGACACCCACAGCCGCGACAACTGGGTCCAGGGCACCATCCTCGACTACAGCTCCGGCTTCACCCAGGGCACGGTCGGCTTCGCCACCCAGGTCGCCGGCTATCACGCCCTCGCTCTCGAACGCGGCCGCGCCACCGTGGCCGGGCCGAACAACCGCACCCTGACCCATAGCGACGGCGATGTCATCGGCCAGTGGAGCAAGCTCGGCCTGGCCAACCTGCAGGCACGCATCTCCAACACCACCCTGGTCGCCGGCCGCCAGTCGATCAACACCCCGGTGTTCGCCTACATCGGCAACCGCGCACTGCCGTCGAGCTTCGACGGGGTCGCGCTGCACAGCGCCGAGTTCGACAACCTGTCCTTCGACCTCGGCACCTTCGAGCGGGTCTCGACCCGTACCGAGCAAGGCAAGAGCAAGTTCACCACCGAGTACTCGGCCACCGGTGCCGAGGCCGACCGCGTCAGCCTGGCCGGCCTCAACTACCAGCCACTGCGCAGCCTGACCACCAGCCTGTACTTCGGCCATGTCGAGGACATCTGGAACCAGTACTACTTCGGCGCCTCCCACGACCTGGGCGACAAGGGCAGCCTGGCCCTGACCACCGGCCTGAACTACTACGGCACCCGCGACACCGGCTCGGCAAAACTGGGGCCGATCGACAACGACACCTTCAGCCTGTCCTTCACCCTGGCGCACCAGGCCCACAGCCTGACCCTGGCCTACCAGAAGGTGAGCGGCGACGAGTACTTCGACTATGTGCACGACACCAACGCGATCTTCCTCGCCAACTCGCTGTTCTCCGACTACAACGGCCCCAACGAGCAGTCGCTGCAGATCGGCTATGCCCTCGACATGGCCGGCTTCGGCGTACCGGGCCTGCGCCTGAACGTCTACACCGCCCGCGGCTGGGGTATCGACGGCACCCACTACAAGGGCAACGGCTACGATGTACGCAACCTCGATGGCGAACATCACCGGGAATGGTCCCTGGGTGCGAGCTACGTGGTGCAGAGCGGACCGCTACAGGCCACCAGCATCCGCGCCTACTACACCGCGCACCGCGCCAGCCGGGAGCAGATCGATGGCAACCTCGATGAATTCCGCATCGTGACCACCGTGCCCTTCAACATTCTCTGAGCAGGTCCCGGGCGCCTGGCGTGATTGCCAGCGCCCGGGCAGGAGCGAAAACGCCTATGCCGATCAAATCCCCAACCCTGCACACCGTGCTGGCCGCCCTGCTGCTCAGCGCCTCGGCGAACCTCTGGGCGCGCCCGCTGGTGGTCTGCACCGAAGCCAGCCCGGAAGGCTTCGACATGGCCCAGTACACCACGGCGGTCACCGCCGATGCCGCCGCCGAAACCCTGTTCAACCGCCTGGTCGACTTCAAGCCCGGCACCACCGAGATCCAGCCGTCCCTGGCCGAACGCTGGGAGATCAGCGACGACGGCCTCACCTACACCTTCCACCTGCGCCGGGGCGTGAAGTTCCACACCACGCCCTGGTTCACCCCGACCCGCGAGATGAACGCCGACGACGTGCTCTGGAGCTTCCAGCGCCAGCTCGACAAGAACCACCCCTGGCATGACAAGACCAGCGTCGGCTTCCCCTACTTCGAGGGCATGAGCTTTCGCACGCTGCTGAAAAGCGTCGAGAAGACCGACGAGCACACCGTGGTCTTCACCCTGACCCAGCCCCAGGCGCCGTTCCTGCGCGATTTGGCCATGGCCTTCACCTCGATCTACTCCGCCGAATACGGCGACCAGTTGCTCGCCGCCGGGCGCACCGGCGACCTCAACAGCAAGCCGGTGGGCACCGGGCCGTTCATCTTCCAGCGCTATGTCAAGGACGCCCAGGTCCGCTACAAGGCCAACCCGGACTACTTCCGCGGCGCGCCGCCGAGCGAAAGCCTGGTATTCGCCATCACCACCGACAACAACGTGCGCCTGCAGAAGCTGCGCGCCAACGAGTGCCAGGTCGCGGTCTATCCCAAGCCCGACGACGTGCCCTCGATCAAGCAGGACCCGATGCTCAAGGTCGCCGAGCTGGAGGCGCTGATCATCGGCTACGTGGCCATGAACACCGAACATCCGCTGCTCAAGGATGTGCGCGTGCGCAAGGCCATCGATATCGCCTTCGACCGCCAGAGCCACATGGACCAGCTGTTCGGCAAGGACAACGCGGTGCTGGCGGTCAATCCCTATCCGCCGACCATGCTCGGCTACAACCACGACAACCATAATCCGCCCCGCGACCTCGACAAGGCCCGCGCCCTGCTCAAGGAAGCCGGAGTGCCGGAGGGCGCCAGGCTGACCCTGTTCACCCGCAACGGCGGCGGCATGACCAACCCCAACCCGCGCCTGAGCGCGGAAATGCTCCAGGCCGACCTCAAGCAGATCGGCCTGAAACTGGACATCCGCGTCATGGAATGGGCAGAAATGCTGCGCCGGGCAAAGAACGGCGAGCACGACCTGGTGTCCACCGGATGGGCCGGCGACAACGGCGATCCGGACAACTTCCTGACCCCGCTGCTCAGCTGCGAGGCGGTGAAGAACGGCGAGAACTATGCTCGTTGGTGCAATGAGAAATTCGACGCGCTGATCACCCAGGCCCGCCAGGTGATCGACCCGCAACAGCGAGAAGCGCTCTATAAGGAGGCCCTGGCCGTGTACGATGCGGACCGGCCGTGGATAACCATGGCCCATCCGAAGATGTTCACGGCCATGCGGCGGAACGTCGAGGGCTACATCATCAGCCCGCTGACCAATAACAACTTCGCCACCACCCTGGTGAAGTAGAACAAGAACGCCCGCCCAACCCCACCCGGGAAAAGCGGGCACGCGCCTTACCGGCTGACGAGGAACACCACACGATGTTGAGTTTCATTGCCCGGCGTCTGGGATTGCTGATCCCGACCTTTTTCGGCATTACCTTGCTGACCTTCGCCCTCATACGGCTCATACCGGGGGACCCGGTGGAAGTGATGATGGGCGAGCGCAGGGTCGACCCTGAAATGCACGCACAGGCCATGGAACGGCTGGGCCTGAACAAGCCCTTGCCCGAGCAGTACCTGGACTACATCGGCAAGCTGTCCCAGGGCGACCTGGGCGAATCGCTGCGCACCCGCGAGAGCGTGTGGAACGAGTTTCTCGCGCTGTTTCCCGCCACCCTCGAACTGGCCCTGGCCGCCCTGCTGTTCGCCGGCATCGTCGGCGTGCTGGCCGGGGTCATCGCCGCGCTCAAGCGCGGCTCGCTGTTCGACCACGGGGTGATGGGCCTGTCCCTCACCGGCTACTCGATGCCGATCTTCTGGTGGGGCCTGATTCTCATCATGTTCTTCTCCGTCGGCCTGGGCTGGACCCCGGTATCCGGACGCATCGACCTGCTCTACGACATCGAGCCGAAGACCGGCTTCATGCTCATCGACACCTTGCTCAGCGACGAACAGGGCGCGTTCAAGGACGCGGTCATGCACCTGATCCTGCCGGCCATCGTCCTCGGCACCATCCCCCTGGCAGTGATCGCGCGGATGACCCGTTCGTCGATGCTCGAAGTGCTGCGCGAAGACTACATCCGCACGGCCCGAGCCAAGGGCTTGTCGCCGGCCCGGGTGGTCTTCGTCCACGGCCTGCGCAACGCGCTGATCCCGGTGCTGACGGTGTTCGGCCTGCAGGTCGGCACCCTGCTCGCCGGCGCGGTGCTCACCGAAACCATCTTCTCCTGGCCGGGCATCGGCAAATGGCTGATCGAAGCCATCGGTGCCCGTGACTACCCCGTGGTCCAGAACGGCATCCTGCTGATCGCCTGCCTGGTCATCCTGGTCAACTTCGTCGTGGACATCCTCTACGGCCTGGCCAATCCACGCATCCGTCACCAGCGCTGAGGCCATCGTCATGAATACCCCCGCTCCAAACCCGGCTCCGGCGATCGACCAGAGCCTGCTCTACCCGTCCCCCTTCAAAGAGTTCTGGCACGCCTTCTCGCGCAACAAGGGCGCGGTGGCCGGCCTGCTGTTCATGTGCCTGATCGTGTTCTGCGCGCTGTTCGCGCCCTGGGTCGCCCCGCACAACCCCAGCGAGCAGTACCGCGACTTCCTGCTGACCCCTCCGGTGTGGCTTGAAGGCGGCAACTGGCAGTTCATCCTCGGCACCGACGAACTCGGCCGCGACCTGCTCTCGCGGCTGATCCAGGGCTCGCGCCTGTCGTTGCTGATCGGCCTGTCGTCGGTGGTCATCTCGCTGATCCCGGGCATCGTCCTCGGCCTGCTCGCCGGCTTCTTCCCCAGTGCCCTGGGTGCCTCGATCATGCGCCTGATGGACGTGATGCTGGCCCTGCCCTCGCTGCTGCTGGCCGTGGCCATCGTCGCCATTCTCGGCCCAGGCCTGGTCAATACGGTGATCGCCATCGCCATCGTCTCGTTGCCGTCCTATGTGCGCCTGACCCGTGCCGCGGTGATGGGCGAGCTGAACCGCGACTACGTCACCGCCGCGCGCCTGGCCGGCGCCAGCCTGCCGCGCCTGATGTTCATCACCGTCCTGCCCAATTGCATGGCACCGCTGATCGTCCAGGCCACCCTGAGCTTCTCCTCGGCGATCCTCGATGCCGCTGCGCTGGGCTTCCTCGGCCTCGGCGTGCAACCGCCGACCCCGGAGTGGGGCACCATGCTGGCCTCGGCCCGCGACTACATCGAACGCGCCTGGTGGGTGGTCAGCCTGCCCGGCCTGACCATCTTGCTCAGCGTGCTGGCAATCAACCTGATGGGCGACGGACTGCGCGACGCGCTGGACCCGAAACTCAAGAATGCCGCCTGAGGAGAAGCCCATGTCACTTCTGAAAATCCGCAACCTCAACGTGCGCTTCGGCGACGCCACGGCCGTACCGGTGGTGGACGGCCTCGACCTCGACGTCGACAAGGGCGAAGTCCTGGCCATCGTCGGCGAGTCCGGCTCCGGCAAGTCGGTGACCATGATGGCGCTGATGGGCCTGATCGACGCACCCGGCCGCATCAGCGCCGACACCCTGGCCTTCGACGGCAACGACATGCTCAAGATCAGCGGCCGGCAGCGGCGCAAGGTGGTCGGCAAGGACATGGCGATGGTCTTCCAGGACCCGATGACCGCCCTCAACCCCAGCTACACCGTGGGCTTCCAGATCGAGGAAGTGCTGCGCCAGCACCTCGGCCTGCGCGGCAAGGCAGCGCGCCAACGGGCGCTGGAACTGCTGAAGAAGGTCGAGATCCCGGCCCCGGAAAGCCGCCTCGATGCCTACCCGCACCAGCTCTCCGGCGGCATGAGCCAGCGCGTGGCGATCGCCATGGCGATTGCCGGCGAACCCAAGCTGCTGATCGCCGACGAACCCACCACCGCCCTCGACGTGACCATCCAGGCACAGATCATGGAACTGCTGCTGAACCTGCAGAAAGAACAGGACATGGCCCTGATCCTGATCACCCACGACCTCGCCGTGGTAGCGGAAACCGCCAGGCGGGTCTGCGTGATGTACGCCGGCCAGGCGGTGGAAGTCGGCCAGGTTCCGCAGCTGTTCGACATCCCCGCCCATCCCTACAGCGAGGCGCTGCTCAAGGCCATTCCCGAGCACAGCCTGGGCGCCGAGCGCCTGGCCACCCTGCCCGGCATCGTCCCCGGCCGCTATGACCGGCCCAGTGGCTGCCTGCTTTCGCCGCGCTGCCCCTACGTCCATGAAAACTGCCGCCAGCAGCGTCCCACCCTCGATCCCCAGGCCCATAGCCTGGCCCGCTGCTTCTATCCGCTGAACCAGGAGGTGGCCTGATGAGCGTCGTCCTCACCGCCCGTGACCTCACCCGTCACTACGAAGTCTCCCGCGGCCTGTTCAAGGGCCACGCCACGGTGCGCGCGCTCAATGGCGTGTCGTTCGAACTGGAGGCCGGCAAGACCCTGGCCGTGGTCGGCGAATCCGGCTGCGGCAAATCCACCCTGGCGCGCGCCCTGACCCTGATCGAAGAGCCGTCCTCCGGCTCGTTGCAGATCGCCGGACAGGAAGTGAACGGCGCCAGCAAGAGCGAGCGCAAGCAGCTGCGTCGCGATGTGCAGATGGTCTTCCAGAGCCCCTACGCCTCGCTCAACCCGCGGCAGAAGATCGGCGACCAGCTGGCCGAGCCACTGCTGATCAACACCTCGCTATCCAAGGCGCAGCGGCGCGAGAAGGTCCAGGCGATGATGATGCAGGTCGGCCTGCGTCCCGAGCACTACCAGCGCTATCCGCACATGTTCTCCGGCGGCCAGCGCCAGCGTATCGCCCTGGCCCGGGCGATGATGCTGCAACCCAAGGTGCTGGTGGCGGACGAACCGACCTCGGCGCTGGACGTGTCGATCCAGGCCCAGGTGCTCAACCTGTTCATGGACCTGCAGAAGGAGTTCAACACCGCCTACGTGTTCATCTCGCACAACCTGGCGGTGGTGCGGCATGTGGCGGATGAAGTGCTGGTGATGTACCTCGGCCGCCCGGCGGAGATGGGGCCGAAGGAGGCGATCTACGAGAAGCCGCTGCACCCCTACACCCAGGCGCTGCTGTCAGCGACTCCGACCATCCATCCTGACCCGGCGAAGCCGAAGATCAGGATTGCCGGGGAACTGCCCAACCCGCTGAATCCGCCGGATGGATGTGCGTTCCACAAGCGTTGCCCGCATGCGACGGAGCGTTGTGCCAAGGAAGTGCCGGCGTTTCGTAAGGTGGAAAGCCGCCAGGTGGCTTGCCATTACGCCGAGCAATTCCTCTGAAATGAACTGCTGATTCAACACAATCCTGTGGGAGCTGGGGTTGCCAGCGATGAGGCCAGACCTGGCGACTTCTTTGCCTGATCTGGCCTCATCGCTGGCAACGCCAGCTCCCACAGGAACCGTGTTCAGTGCATGAAGATGGCGATCAGGATGATCACGGGAATCGGCACACCCAGGAACCACAGCAGTAATGAACGCATGATCTCTCTCCTCAAAATTCAACGAATCGGCGCGGTACGGGCCACATAGCCGACATTTTCAGTTTCCAGCCAACGCACTTCGTCACGCTGACGGCCGCCGAACAGCGCGGCGAAACTGGCGAAGAACGCACCGCACAACAGCGCCACGAAGGTCCACAACGCTGTCCACGCCGCCACCTTGGCCGCTGTGTCAGCTGCTTGTTTGGCCTCTACCTTGGCTTGCTGTACCTGACCGAACACCTGATCGACCCGTGCCTCGGCCTCGGCCTGGCTCAAGCGGGTACGCTGCGCCACCAGTTGCGACAGGTAGGCATGATCTTCCGGCGTCAGCGCCCGGTCCTGTGCCACGGCCCGTGCCAGGATGCGCGCGGCCACGCCGTTGGCGGCGTCCTCGGTGACCGGTGCCGGGCCTTCGCCACGGAAGAGGTTGTCGACGAAGTAGCCCATCGACGCATCGCTGTTGGCTGCTACTGCCGCACCCGCCTGGGCACCTGCTCCGGCGATACCGCCGACGCTACCGACCACCAGCAGGGCGGCGAACAGGGTGGAAACGGCCCAGGCCAGGAAACCATGGGCGGTATCGCGGAAATACACCTCGTCACCGTGCAGGTTGGCCCACTTCACCCGCAGCCGACCGGCGATATAACCGCCGAAACCGGAAGCGATGATCTGGGTCAGCAACAGCCAGATGATGGTGGAAACCCCGAGCGCCTTGGCGCTGGCACCCTCGCCCGCCCAGGGCGATGTCGCGGCGAAGCCCAGGCCCGCGCCGAGCACCACCAGGATCAATGACAACGCCGCGGCGGACGCGGCCCCGGCAAAAATCGCCGCCCAGGACACACCCGAACGATTCGGGATTTCCAGGGCGGTTGAAACGTCGTTGGTGATCATCTGTATGCCTCTCCGGTGAGCGAATGGTCCTTTCACAAGAGGGCTGGTGCAGTGGGCGTGCCAAATGTTTCAAATGATGACAACCAATGAATTCGGGGGTTTGGCTGGACGTTGCCGTCTGAGGACCGTGCAAAATGCCGGAAAACCATTCCGACAGATGGCTTTCTGCAATACACCGCGAACCTTGTGGGAGCTGGCTTGCCAGCGATGAGGCCCTCAAGCACTATCGGGCAATGACTTCCCTCCCCGACGGCCCAAGCCAGACCCCGATCACCGCCGACACCGTGCTGCGCTACCACCATTGCTGGATGCGCCGCGATCTCGACGGGGTGATGGCGCTGTATCACCCGGATGTCGAGTACCACGATTTCTTCCAGAACCGCGTCCTCGGCCATGACGAGCTGCGCGACTACGTACGCGTCTGCCTGCCCCACGAGGACGGCGAGGACATCGTCCACGGCGACCGCATCCGCGTCGATGGCTGCACCGCCTTCATCCAGTACCAGGTCACGGTGCAGGGCGGCGAAGGGCTGGTGGCGTTCCAGTCCAGCGAAGCGCTGACGGTCAAGGACGGGCTGATCTGGCGGGTCAACGAATACGCCACACTGATCCGCCAGAACACCAAGGGCAGCACGCCCTCCGGCCCGCGCCCGGCCACCAGCCGCCTAGGCCTGTCACCACGGCAACTGAGCACCATGGCCCAGGACCTGGAGCATTACTTCCAGCGCCAGCGTCCGTACCTCGATCCGGAGCTGGACCTGCAACGGGTGGCCCGGGAAAGCGGCTACAGCCGCAACCAGATTTCCTACCTGCTCAACCAGGTGCTCGGCCAGAGCTTCTACCGCTACGTCAACCAGGCCCGCCTGCAACACCTGCTCGGCGGCCTGGACAGCGCCACCGCCAGCACGCCCATCGATGAGCTGGCGTTCAATGCCGGTTTCAACTCCCTTTCCGCCTTCTACAAATGCTTCCGCGAACACACCGGCCTGTCGCCCAAGGCCTATGTGAAGCAGATTTCCCTGCGTGCACGCACGTAAGACAGCCCGCCCCAAGCACTACTAGGATCGGCTCCAGACCTTAACGGATGGGAGCAGTACCTGCATGCAAGCCTGGCGCACGATCAGCCTGTGGATGGACCAGCTCGACGAATCGATCGAGCCGCGCCCGGCGTTGGGCCAGGACCTGGAGGTCGATGTGTGCATCATCGGCGCCGGCTACACCGGGCTGTGGACCGCTTACTACCTCAAGCAGCAGGCGCCGCACCTGAACATCGCCATCATCGAGGCGAAGTTCGCCGGCTTCGGCGCATCCGGGCGCAACGGTGGCTGGCTGATGGGCAACGTGCTCGGCGACGACCGTCTGCTCACCACCCTCTCGCCACAGCAACGCCGGGACAGCATCGACCTGCTCCACGACATCCCCGACGAAGTCCGCCGCGTGCTGGACCGGGAAAGCATCGACTGCGACTACCGCAAGGGCGGCGTGCTGTACTGCGCGGCGCGCTACCCCGAGCAGGAAAAAAGCCTGCGCAGCTGGCTCGACGACCTGTACCGCCAGGGCATGACCGCCGACGACTACCGCTGGCTGCGTCCCGAAGAACTGGAAGGCCAGTTGCGGGTGAGCAATGCCTACGGCGCGATCTTCAGCCCGCACACCGCAACCATCCAGCCGGCCAAGCTGGCTCGCGGCCTGGCCCGGGCGGTGGAACGGCTTGGCGTGCCGATCTACGAAAACACCCCGGCCATCGACTGGAATCCCGGCCTGGTGCGTACGCCGCAGGCGACCATCCGCAGCCACTGGGTGGTGCCCGCCGTGGAAGGCTACGCCGCCAGCCTGCCGCCGCTGGGCAAGCATCAATTGCCAGTGCAGAGCCTGCTGGTAGCCACCGAGCCGCTGGCGGACTCGGTATGGGACGAAATCGGTCTGAAGGAAGGCCAGGCCTTCAGCGAGAACAGCCGCCAGGTCACCTACGGCCAGCGCACCCGCGACAACCGCCTGATGTTCGGCGCCCGCGGCGGCTATCGCTTCGGCGGTCGTCTGCGCGAGGACTTCAGTCTCACCGACGCTGAAGTCGAACTGCGCCGCTACCTGTTCAGCGAGCTGTTCCCGCAACTGAAGAACGTGCGTATCACCCATTCCTGGGGCGGCAACCTGGGCATGGCGCGGCGCTTCCGCCCACACATGCTCTGCGACCGCCAGCGCGGTATCGCCCTGTCCGGCGGCTACGGCGGCGAAGGGGTCGGCGCCACCAACCTCGGCGGACGCACCCTGGCCGCGCTGATCCTCGGCCAGCACAACGCCCTGACCGCCCAGCCCTGGGTCCACGACAACCGCGCGCTGTCCAGCCTCGCCAGCTGGCCGCCGGAGCCGTGCCGCTGGCTGGGCTACAACGCCATCATCCAGAGCTTCGTCTTCGAGGACCGCACCCTCGCCAGCCCGGCCAGTCCGCCGTGGCGCCGGCGCATGGCCAGCGGCCTGGCGGACCTGATGCAGAGTTTCATGAACTGATTTTGCAAACAGAGGAACCCGTGGTCATGAGCATTACCCAGTTCAAACACACCGACAGCGTCGCCCTGGATATCTCCAATCCGGTCGCCGTGCCCCTCGGCGAGCCCGTCGCGGTGACCTCGGTCACCTGCGTCGAGCGTAGCGATGGCGTGGAAACCGGCATCTGGGAATGCACTCCGGGTCGCTGGCGCCGGCAGATCGTGCAACAGGAGTTCTGCCACTTCATCAAGGGCCGCTGCACCTTCACCCCCGATGGTGGCGAGCCCCTTGTCATAGAAGCCGGAGACGCACTGATGCTACCGGCCAACAGCACCGGCATCTGGGATATCCAGGAGACCGTGCGCAAGACCTACGTACTTATTTTCTGATCCGCTGATCGCCTGCTGCCTTCGATAAAAACAGATAAAGAAAGGTAACCCGGACATGCGCAAGCTACTCGTTGCACCCCTGATGCTGGCCGCCTGCGTGGCCAACGCCGCCGACTCGGTGAAGATCTACAACTGGTCCAGCTATATCGCCCCGGACACGCTGAAGAACTTCCAGCAGGCCAGCGGCATCGTGCCCACCTACGACGTGTTCGACAGCAACGAAACCCTCGACGGCAAGCTGATGACCGGCAACTCCGGCTACGACGTGGTGTTTCCTTCCAACCACTTCATGGCCCGGCAGATCCAGGGCGGCGCCCTGAAGAAGCTGGATAAAAGCCAGTTGCCCAACTGGAAGAACCTCAACCCGGTGCTGCTCAAGGCGCTGGAGGTGAACGATCCGGGCAACCAGCATGGCTTCCCGTACCTGTGGGGCAGCACCGGCATCGGCTACAACATCGACAAGGTCAAGGCGGTGCTCGGCGACAACGCACCGGTGGACTCCTGGGACCTGATCTTCAAGCCCGAATACATCGGCAAGCTGAAAAGCTGCGGCGTCGCCGTGCTCGACAACGGCCCGGAACTGCTGCCGATCGCCCTGCACTACCTGGGGCTGCCGCACCACAGCCAGAACCCGGCGGACTATGACAAGGCCAAGGAACTGCTGATGAAGGTGCGACCGTACATCAGCTACTTCCACTCGTCCAAGTACACCGGCGACCTGGCCAATGGCGATGTGTGCGTGGTGGTGGGCTTCTCCGGTGACGTGCTGCAGGCGAAGAACCGTGCCGAGGAAGCGAAGAACGGGGTCAAGGTGGGCTATTCGATTCCGAAGGAAGGGGCGCCAATGTGGTTCGACATGGTCGCCATGCCGGCCGACGCACCGGACGAAAAGGCCGGCTACGCCTACATGAACTACCTGCTGCAACCGGAGGTGATGGCCAATATCAGCAACTTCGTGCAGTACGCCAACGGCAACCTCAAGGCGGACGCCATCGTCGCCCCGCAGCTCAAGGCGAATCCGATGATCTATCCGGGGGATGAGGTGATGGGCAAGCTGTATGCGCTTGAGGCGATGCCGGCGAAGATCGACCGGATCAGGACGAGGATCTGGACCAGCATAAAAGCCGGGAACTAAGGACTGGATTCAAGCCTTGTGGGAGAGCTGATGGCCTCATCGCTGGCAATCGGATCGCCGCCCGGCCAGCTCCCACAAGGTCCTGCGGTGTGCACGATACCTGTGGGAGCCGGCGTTGCCGGCGATAAGGCCGGCAGCCATCCCACAAGATCAATGATGCTCGCGGGTCGCGCGGAACTTCACATCCGGCCAGCGCTCTTCCATCAGCGACAGGTTGACCCGGGTCGGCGCCAGGTAGGTCAGGTGACCACCGCCATCCACCGCCAGGTTTTCCATGGCCTTGTTCTTGAAGTCTTCCAGCTTTTTCTTGTCATCGCAGGTGATCCAGCGCGCCGACCACACGGTGATCGGCTCGTAGGCGCACTCGACCTTGTATTCCTCCTTCAGCCGGCTGGCGACCACATCGAACTGCAGCACACCGACGGCGCCGAGGATGATGTCGTTGCTGCGCTCGGGGAAGAACACCTGGGTCGCACCCTCTTCGGCCAACTGTTGCAGGCCCTGACGCAGCTGCTTGGACTTCAGCGGGTCCTTCAGGCGCACGCGGCGGAACAGCTCGGGGGCGAAGTGCGGGATACCGGTGAAGCCCAGCGCTTCGCCTTCGGTGAAGGTGTCGCCGATCTGGATGGTGCCGTGGTTGTGCAGGCCGATGATGTCGCCGGCATAGGCCTCTTCCAGTTGCTCGCGCTCGGAGGAGAAAAAGGTCAGTGCGTCGCCGATGCGCAGGTCCTTGCCGGTGCGCACGTGGCGCATCTTCATGCCCTTCTCGTACTTGCCCGAGCAGATGCGCATGAAGGCGATGCGGTCACGGTGTTTCGGGTCCATGTTCGCCTGGATCTTGAACACGAAGCCACTGAACTTCTCTTCCACCGGCTCGACGGTACGCTCGTGGGCGACCCGCGCCAGAGGACGCGGTGCCCAGTCGACCACGGCATCGAGTACATGGTCGACACCGAAGTTGCCCAGTGCAGTACCGAAGAACACCGGGGTCAGCTGGCCGTTGATGAACTCGTCCTGGTCGAACTCGTGGCAGGCGCCCTGTACCAGTTCCAGCTGTTCGAGGAAGCGCTCGTACTCGTCACCCAGGTGCGCGCGGGCTTCGTCGGAGTCGAGCTTCTCGATGATCTTCACCTCGGTCCGCTCGTGGCCGTGGCCCGGGGTGTAGACGATGATGTAGTCGCCGGCCAGGTGGTAGACGCCCTTGAAGTCCTTGTAGCAACCGATCGGCCAGGTGATCGGCGCCGCCTTGATCTTCAGCACCGCCTCGATCTCGTCGAGCAGCTCGATCGGGTCGCGGATATCGCGGTCGAGTTTGTTGATGAAGCTGACGATCGGCGTATCGCGCAGGCGGCAGACGTCCATCAGGGCGATGGTCCGCGGCTCGACGCCTTTACCGCCGTCGAGCACCATCAGCGCCGAGTCGACGGCGGTCAGGGTGCGGTAGGTGTCTTCGGAGAAGTCTTCGTGGCCCGGGGTGTCGAGCAGGTTGATCATGTGCTCGCGGTAGGGGAACTGCATCACCGAGGTGGTGATCGAGATACCCCGCTGCTTCTCCATTTCCATCCAGTCGGAGGTGGCATGGCGGTCGGACTTGCGCGACTTCACCGTACCGGCGACGGCGATCGCCTTGCCCATCAGCAGGAGCTTCTCGGTGATGGTGGTCTTACCGGCGTCGGGGTGGGAAATGATGGCAAACGTGCGTCGGCTGTTGACTTCGTTGACAATTTTGCTGTCGGACATCGTTCTGGATCTCGATTGTGTACGCTGTTATGTACACAGCTGAAAAGGTGCCCTTGGCCGCTTGCTACAGGCCAGCGCAGGAAATCGCGCATTGTAACAAATGGCGGCCTGGAATTCCCGGCACGATGAGCTTATCCGCCAGCGCGCGCAGAATCATCACATCAACAATCCCACAAAAATGCTCTGTCTATGCTTCCACTCCCTACTCAACGGAATCTTCATCCAGTGATGGGACGGCGAAGGGCCAGCAAAATCAGCCTAGATTTGGGCCCCACAGACAGCGAAACCAGGGAAAGATAAATGCGCCGCAGATAAGGTATCGTCAGAGTAGACAGCCTTCAGAAACAAGCCTATGAAGGTGATCACCATAAAAGACCGGGGGTAGTGATGCGGATTGAGAAGGTAAGGATTACTAATTTTCGTCTGCTGGAAGACGTTGAAGTTTCATTCGAAAAGGTGACCACTGTCATCGTCGGTCGCAACAACAGCGGAAAGACTTCACTCACCGAGTTCTTTGACCGGCTAATTGGGGACGGCCCCAGTAAGTTTAAGTTAGAGGATTTTTCCGCAAGTACTCGTCCGAAATTTATCGCTGCCAAAAAACTCCGCCAAGAAGGAGCCGATGTCCAAAAAATTCTTGGCGTTCTGCCTGTGATCTCAGCGACGATAACACTCAGCTATGATCCTGGGGCACCTGATTTGGGCCCACTCTCACCCTTCATCATCGACTTAGACCCTAATTGCAAGACAGTCATGCTCCGGCTGGATTACAGAGCAGGTCTTCCAGGTCTTACCGAGCTACTCGACATTCCGGTTTCCGAGGGTGAAGAGGATGAGGCGACCAGAGTTTTCAGAAGCCTTCGCGACTTTGTGACAAAAGCATACGCTTTGCACGTCGTGGCAATCGACCCGACGGACGCCACGAACGAACGTGTCCTTGAGATTAAAACCGTCAATGCACTCTTTGGGTACGGAATTATCAGTGCACAGCGTTCGCTCGACCAACAAAAAAAGGGGGAGCCGCATGTTCTTGGGAAGCTTCTTGAAACGCTCTTTGAGACGGCTTCAACTTCCACCGCTGCTCCTAAGGATCAGGAAATTGCCGCCTCACTAAAGTTGGCCGTTGAAATCGTCGAGAAGAAAATCCACGGCGATTTCAATGAAAAGCTCGCGGCTTTGCTTCCAACATTTGACAAATTCGGATATCCGGGACTGAACGATCCCCACCTGAGAACAGAGACAGACCTTAATGTAGCGAGCTTGCTGTCAGAACATACAAAAGTTTTTTACACAGGCGCTCATGGCGTACATCTACCTGAGGGCTACAACGGGCTCGGCACGAGAAACCTGATCTACATCCTTCTTCAACTCCTTACCTTTCACAAAGGCTTCAGAGCGCAACCAACACTCCCTGGAATTCACCTCATATTCATCGAAGAACCAGAAGCGCATTTGCATCCGCAAATGCAAGAAGTATTTATTAAACAGTTGACAGATGCAGTCGCCACCTTTTCGAAAGACTATCCCAAGGGTTCTGAGTGGCCGGTGCAGTTTGTTGTGACCACTCATTCTTCACATGTAGCAAATGCGGCGACATTTGAAGCCGTCAGATACTTTCTCACCAAACCTGCAATGGATGGCATCACTCGCCACACTCGTGTCAAGGATTTCAGAAAAGGGCTTGACACCATTCCTACTCCGGACAGGAATTTTCTTCATCAGTACATGACGTTGACAAAATGCGATTTGTATTTCGCCGACAAGGCGATCCTGGTGGAAGGCGCTACAGAACGCTTGCTTATGCCAAAGATTTGTCAACTTGTGGATCACGAGTTGGCAGAGGAATCTAAGCTTGTAAAGCAATACCTCACAATCGTTGAGATTGATGGCGCGCATGGAAAGCTGTTTGCCCCGCTCCTAGATTTCCTTGAGCTAAAAACGCTCATGATTACCGATCTTGATGTAGTCAGGCTACGAGAGGCAGAAGACAACAAACCTGCGCGATGGGTGAAATGCCCTTATTCGCAAGGTGTCCGGACGGGTAACGCGACCATCAAGGACTGGTTTGATACTCCAGAGGGCGAACAATTATCCCTAGAAACGCTTCAGCAGAAGACTTCTGCTGAAAAAGTAAAAGGATATCGTCGCATCGCTTACCAAATCCACGAGCCTGGCTTGGAGTTTTGCGCTAGAAGTTACGAAGACGCCCTGATCTTAGCGAACCCTGCGCACTTCGAACTTGCTCAGGATGCTCATTGGGGCGACCAATCGTGGGAGCTCGCCAAAAATATGCCAAAAATTGAAACGGCTCTGCGCTTTGCGATAGACGTACCTGAATGGAGTGTGCCCCTATACATTAAAGAAGGGCTTGTGTGGCTATCAGAACCGCCGCCGCTACCGCTCCCCCTGGTAGAAGAGGTCTAAGTCATGACCGAAGAACAGATTAACCTCAATCCCGCTGAGTCGGCTGCAGCTCTAGCACAAGAGAAAGTGAATGGATGCCTTAATGCGGGCAAGAACTTCAGGTTGGAGGCTGGCGCAGGTGCGGGGAAAACATACTCTCTCGTTGAAGCACTGAAGAGACTCATTGCGGAGCGTGGGGTGGAATACATCCAGAAAAAGCAGATGGTTGCCTGCATCACTTTCACAAAAGTAGCGCGCGATGAAATTCTGAATGAAATCGATCAACACCCTGCTATCTTGGTAGAGACTATCCACTCCTTTTGTTGGGGCTTCATGTCCCGTTTTCAGAGTCAACTCAGGACTCTAATACCTGACTTCGAGCGCTACAAAGAGAAGGTGGAAGCGGCAGGTGGACTGGGCAATAGAGCCGTCGAGTATGACTTGGGCTTCTTCGGAATTGAAGAAGATAAGGTTACGCTGTTCCACGATGACGTGCCCGAGATGATGGCAAAGCTTATGGAGCTACCTAAGTTCAGGCAACTATTGACGAGCGCCTACCCGGTTCTTTTCATCGATGAGTATCAGGATACTGACGCCTCTTTCATGGGAGCGATATCCAAACATTTCTTTTCGGGTAACGAAGGCCCTCTTATAGGACTATTCGGAGACCATTGGCAGACTATATATCGTGACGACTTTGATCTGGCTGAATTTCCTAACGTCGAGGGAATCGACAAGGGTTCCAATTTCCGGTCAACACCCGCAATCGTCAATGTCTTAAACAAGTTGCGCCCTGAGTTGATACAGGCAGTTAAAAACCCTGATGCCATTGGCGAAGCTCAAGTCTTCCACACAAATGGCTATGTCGGAGAGCGCACTAACGATAGAAACTCAAAAGACGACGTCCTGCCTCCAGTTGCACGTGAGTACCTTGCCGTACTGCGGAAGCGCCTCGTCGAGACGGGATGGGATTTCAATCCAAAGGTCACCAAGGTTCTTATGCTGACGCACAACGCCTTGGCAGAGGAGCAAGGTTATCCAACCGTCGTCGAAATTTTCAAAGGAGGACGGAATGATGCCTTTGCAAAAAAAGAGGATAAGACCATCGACTTCCTGGTGAGCTTGGTAGAACCCATGTGCCAGGCATACCAAGAAAAGCGTTACGGCGAGATGTTTCGTGTCTTGGGAAGGCCGCAGGCCATCAAGAGCCATGCCGATAAGCAGGATTGGCGTAAAGATATGGAGGCACTTGAGGGCTTTCGCAAAAATGGTACTGTCGGTGAACTGCTAGATCACTTAAAGAAAACGCAGCGACCGAGGTTATCGGATCCTGTAGCGCGGCGAGAGGAAGCGTTGGCTGCGTTTGATCCCGAGAGCGGCGAGGAAGAGCCTAAGTCAATTCAACGTCATCGTCGCCTCAGGGACGTTCCTTACGCAGAGATAGTAAAACTGGCAAAATTCATAGAGGGCTTCACGCCTTTTGCAACACAGCACAGCGTAAAGGGTGCAGAGTTTGAAAATGTCCTAGTTGTCTTGGGCGGAGGATGGAATCACTACAACTGGCCTCGGATGCTCGATTTGATGAGCGCTAACAAAATCCCCGAAAAGCAGAGGACGGGCTTCCACCGCGCCAGAAATCTCTTTTACGTTGGGATATCGCGCCCAAAAAAACGGCTTGCCGTGCTTTTGACTCAGACACTGTCGGATGATGCAATTAACTCCCTTGAAAAACTCTTTGGGGCACAGAATATCATCGCTCTCAATCTTGAATGACTGGCGGGAGTTTCTCTTTCAGGAATAGATATTGGCAATTACATTCCGATAGTGGAATGCCATTCGACTGGATACAGAACATTCGGTCAAATGGTATACGGAAGTAGTCACCGCTCCCGGTCAGGCTCATGACCCTTGCGGTGACGTGATGGCGTCAGCGGTCGGGCTTTCTCCGGCCCCTCGCCTTCACGCTGCTCCTTTCTCTCCTTGCGGAATACAGCCGTGGCGCGCTCAAACGCCGCCATAACATCCGGGAACGGACTGCGCGGTGCGTGCCGAGCCTGCTCAAAGGCAGCCATGACATCGGGCACTGTGCCCCTGCCCGGTGCGCGCCTGCGCCCTGGGATTATCTGTACCAGTGACGGCATGGCACCGTCTTTCCCGCGCGCCCTGATGCGCTGTGCGCATTGCTGGTCGCGCATGAAAGCGGAGATTTCGCGTTTATCCACCTTTTCGAGCGACCGGTACTGACGCTCGATATGCGCTCCCTGAAGCCTGAGCCGGAGCGCCAGCGTGGCAGCCTCCTGGGATTGCCGGATTTTCAGTTGGGTGTGCTCATCGAGATAGATACGCAGGCGTTTGGTGTCCTGATAGTGCTGGAGCTTGTGGCGCAGAAAATTCACGCCGCTGACCCGCCCCAGGAATTCTGCCAGTCCGGTGGGGCGGTGCTCATAGCGTTCCTGGCGCACCTGTTTCATCAGCGCGAGATGGCCAGCGCGCAACCTGTCCCGCTCGGCCCGGTGCTTGGCCTGCTGCGCCAGGCGCAGGGCATGTTGCCGGTACTTCAAGGCCTCGCGCTGCTGCTCCAACACGTGCCGCCGCTCTGCTTGAGCGTGCTTGAGCTCGGCAAGCTTGTCGGCGTACTCCTCCTCCCGCACTGAACGCTCGATCTCTTTGCGGTGATCGGCCACAAGTTTCTGCGCCTCCTCCACCGATGGCAGCGCATCAGGTGGGAACTCCTTCTCCAGAAAGGCCCGGATGTCCTTGGTGCGGATGGACTTGTCGTCGATCAGCCGGGGCAGCGCGTTCACGTTGCCGTAGAGATCGACCAGCACATAGGGCCGGTTGCCCGTGGCAAGCATGTAGCCGCGTTCGCTCAAAGCATGGACAAACGTGCGGGCATTATCACTCTGCTGCCAGGCCTCGGTGACCTGCCGTTTGTGATCATCCAGGGAGAGTCCTGTGCGCTGTAACTGCGCCCGCTCATAGAGCGAGAGCTGCCCCACATTGCGGGATTTCTCATAACCGGCAGGCAGGCTCAGCCCGTGATCGCGGGCAAAACCCCTGGTCACCCGCATCAGCTTGTCACGATCGAAGGCCAGGTGGACGGCCTTCTCATGGTCAGCGTCGATCCGTGACCAGACGACGTGGCAGTGCTCACGGCCATCCTTGATATGGAAGACGATAGCGCGCGGCTGATCTCCCAGTCCCAGCGTGTCTTCAGCGCGGCGGATGTAATCCATGTACTGGTCGCGGGTGAGCGGCCCCTGCGCGGGATCGGGGTTGATCGAGAGGCTGTAGAGATACTTTTCACAACGGGTCAGGGTTTGGGCCTGCACCTGCCATTCCTTGAAGGCACCGTGCAGGTCGTGGGCAATGGCACCACGCAGATGTGCCACTTCCGCCAGCTCGTTGTCATAGGCATTCAGCAGGTGGGTGGCAAGATCCTGACCGCTGCCGCGCTGCGAAGCAAAAGGGATCATGTGTCCCTCCCCAGCGCGAGCATGAGATAGCTGCGGATTTCCGTGAGCTCATCGCGGCATTCCTGCAGCAGCTGCTCCAGGTGAGCGGCGTCGGGTTCACCGCAGGCCTCCTGCAGACGGTCGTTGATCTGGGCAGCCTGCGAGAGCAGCATGGCAGCGAGCTTACGCTCCAGGGATGAGATGGGCCTGGCGCGGGGCATGGCCTGCCCGAACACGGCTTCGGTGATGAAGGCGTTGATCGACTGACCAGAGTGCGTCACGCGCAAATGAAACTCCTCACGCAGCCGCTCGGGCGGGCGGTAGGAGATCGGCGCAGGGCGTTTTTTCGTTCGTCTGGTCATGCCATCAACATATCCGTTCGATAAACGCTGCCTCCTCTTGGCTTCCTCGCGCAGGTCAGCCTCTGCGCTGGTTGGTCGATGGGATTCCAAAGGGAGAGCTGACATCTCCTTTTGGTCGGCACCGGGCCGAACACCCGGTCGTGGTTTTAAGGACGAGACAAGTCCTTAATCGAGGGTCGCAAGGGGCTACGAAGTGCCCTTTGCTCGATGGAGTTCAGAGGAGAGCCGAAGTCTCCTCTGATCGCGATGCAACGACGACACGTTGCGCCTTAATCCCTTGGTGACAAAGTTCCAAAAGAACTTTGAAACCTAGGGATTCCCAGGGGGGATCGCGGGGGACTGGAAGTCCCCACGCAAGGTGGGCGTGGTACTACCACGCACACCTTGTGCTCACTTCGTTCGCTAGCTGGCCCATGAGACCAGTGTATGGCTGGGGGTATGAATAATTTCTAAAAGAGCGCGCCGCTGAAGCGGTCTCTCCTGTTCGAGAGATGTACGCGCTGGTGCTCCATAGCACGGCTATGTACGTATGGGTACAAATAAGTCCCCCGGATCAAAAGAGATCGTGGCAGATCACGGCAGACAGCGATGTACCTGCACGGGCTTTCGTGTGCCGGATCGAAACAGGCTTATGTGGATTGATACGGATTGAAGCGGACTAGAAAAAGAAAGACGGGCCTTTTGTGGCCCGTCTGTGCGGTGATGAAGCAGCTTTTTATTCAGCAGGTGCTTCGGTGCTTTCGATCTCATAGAGCATGAAGTCGGAGACGATCTGCGTACCCGCAAGCTTGATGTAGAACGAGCCATCGGCATTTTTCCAGGCGACACCGATGCGTTCATAGACCGCCTGCTCGCCTGTGCCTTTGCGGGTCTTGGCCACGAAGCCGGGTTTACGGGATTCGGATGCGGTGGATTTGGTGTTCATGATAATGCTCCTCGGTTTTGCTTTGAGGCTGGTTTATTCCAGCGACAAGCCCCCTGACAGCCAGCGGACGCCGACATGTCATGGGCAACACGGGGTCTGCACCAGGGCAACGCCCGATCAGGTGCAGGCTGGCGCGGGCCGCCCATTGACATGCTGACAAGGCATCGGCGATTGATGGCTAAGGGATAAAGGCTTATGAGCTGGGATAAGGACAGCCGTCAAAAACGAGGAGCCGTTGAACACGCACCATCCGTCCTGAAGAAGCCCTCACGAGGCTTCCGAGGGGAAGCCTGCATACAGTCGTATGCCATGCTCTTTAGGACATCTGTGGCGAGGCCCATGCCATGAGTGAGTTCTTCAAGGAGTTCATGCGGGATGTTCCGCGCGGCGACTCCACCCGCCCTTTGCGGGAGCAGAAAGTACCGCAGGCGCGTTGGATGAAGCTCGAAGACATAGCCGCGAGCCGCATACTCTCGTATGACCCGCGCCAGCCGGGGAAGAAAGTGCTGATCGGTGCCCTGGGCGAGCAGCTGATCGGGATTGAGGACGACCGCCACATTCTGACCGTGGCGGGATCACGTTCCGGTAAATCGGTCGGCCTTATCAGCAACCTCTTCTTCTATCCCGGCAGCATCCTGGCGACCGACCCCAAGGGGGAGCTTGCCAGTATCACGGCCAGCAGACGGGCAGCTCTCGGGCAAAAAATCTACGTTGTCGACCCCTTCGGGGTCTCCAGCAAAGAGACGCTCCCCTACAGGGCATCGTTCAACCCGATGAGTGTTCTCGACCTTAGCAGTCCGACCTTTCTGGAAGATGCGGCGCTGATTGCAGAATCAATTGTCGTGCAGTCAGCAGACCAGAAAGACCCGCACTGGGACGAATCCGCCAAGAACTTTATCGAGGGCGTGATTATTCACGTGGCGACAAAGGCGCAGCTTGCTGGCGAGCGTCACCTCATCAAGGTGCGGGAGCTGATTAAACTTGCGCTGTGGGCCGGGCCGGGAGGAGAAGCAGACAGCGAGGATGCACCGGCGACCTACCCCCTGTTTGAAGAAATGCAGGATAACGCCTTTCGGCTGCAGGACAGCCCGGATACCGACGACATCGGTAGTGCGCTGATGGCGGCAGCGCTGGATTTTTACGGCAAGAGAGGAACTGAACTTTCCGGTGTTCACTCCACGGTCAACCGGCACACGAAGTTCCTGGATTACTCGGCCTTCCGCCAGGTGCTGAAGGATCACAACTTCGACCTGGCGGAACTGAAGAACAAGCCTGGTGGTGTGAGCATTTATCTGTGCTTCCCGGCGACACGGATTGAGATTGCCCGGCGCTGGATGCGGATATTCGTGAACCAGCTGCTCGATGCCATGGAGCGGGAAAAGACAGTGCCGCCTGCCCCGGTGCTGGCCTGCCTCGATGAGTTTCCGGTGCTGGGTTACATGAAGCAGCTGGAGACCGCTTCCGGCCTGATTGCCTCCTTCGGCGTAAAACTCTGGGTGATCCTGCAGGACTGGAGCCAGGGCAAGGCGCTCTATGGGGAGCGCTGGGAAACCTTCGCCGGGAACGCGGGCATCATGCAGTTCTTCGGCAACAACGATCTGGCGACGACCGAGTACGTCTCGAAGCTGCTGGGTAAAACACAGGTGGAAGTCGCCCGCATGGGGGAAGTAGCGCAGGATCAGCAGAGCAAGGGCTTATCCGGGCGTTCGGAAGCGATTGAGCTTCACGACCTGCTGACCCCTGATGAAATCAGGCGTCATTTCGCGCGCCACGATCCGCTGCAACGCCAGCTGATACTGTGGGCCGGACGTCATCCGATGATGTTACAGCGGGTGATCTGGCACCAGAAAGACGGCGTACTGGCACCTTATCTTTAAGGTGCCAGTACGCCGTAACAAGAAGCTCTCAGAAACTACAGTTTGGGTTTATCCCATGCCGGAACGCCCTGCACATATGCCTGACGCACCTGCTTTTTTGAAAGCAGTAAACCGACCGCATAATCTTTTCCCCAATCAAAGGCAATCTCAGAGGCGTAGCGATCTTTGAAATCCTTCAACAGGTAGCTGCACTCATTGAAGCTGGTCAGGAGGCGTATACAAGGACGCGCACCATGTGCCGCTGCGTAATGCAGGGCAGTCATTTTGTACTCATCCTGAAAGTTAATATCCGCTCCGTTATCCAGCAAAAGCTTTGCCGCTGGCGCATCGCCAGCTTTCACGGTGCTAATTAAACGCTGGCTATAAACTTGGGTACGGTCGTCGCCGTCATTGAGCCTTAAGATATATTCCTGCTCGTCCGTTGTGAGTTCAGATAAATCGCTTTTCCTTTGAACCATGACTGCCAACCTTTCTGCCGATGAGGCTAGTCAGGTTATGCGCAGAATTATGGAAAAAATGCAAGAAAAAAGAGAGCTGTTATATTTGCGATGCCTAATACTCAATTATTTCTCTCAGCCTTGCCCACAGGCGCCAGATTATCCAATGAACGGGAGGCGATTCAACGATGCTCACCTGGTTTTTGGGTATGAGCGCGGGCGCTATTTCGGCGCGTGCGTACGATTTAAATCAATTGTAGCCATGTCTGGAAGACCGCCATGTTCCAGTAGCCTGTCTACAAATTCATCAGCTGTCAGTCCGCCTGCGCTTATTTCGAATTTAGGGCTTATTTTTAGATGATGCAAAGCCATCTCCCTGAACTGCTCGACACCCTCAGAGTAATCAGCGTCTTCAAACTCACGAATAGCGGGATCGTTGACTCTATCTTGCTCATGCTGCTCACGAATAACATTCATGATCCTGTGCGCATATTCATCTGCCCTCTTATAGGCATCTGCGAGATCAATTTCTGTATCTTTCATGTTATTCCCTCCTCAAGCACTGTGACACTATACAGCAAGATAAGTTTAGTCCAAAAATTCAGTTTGTGATCTTTTTTAATAACGCATGATTACTAAAAATATAATCACACAAAAAGTCTGCCAATAAAATAGGTTTTGGGTTTGGGTGCCATAGTAGCGCCTTTTGCGCTATTTTTTGCCACTCCGGCCATTTCAAAAGCTCGTCCCTAAACCCATTTTTCGTAATCAACAATGTAACATCGGTAACAACCCCATTTGTCGCATATTTTGCCGTATTTAAGTGCGAACGGATTTTATCAATGTAGACATCTTCATTGCTTTCAAGATGCCGGATAAATCCCATGCGTCGCAATTTATCTATCTGATTATTCATCATTGCATTTTCGCCGCAAGCCAGATTGTAGGGATCAGAATTGCAACAATCAGAATACAGAGCGTAACACTTATAAACGAAGACACTTGCGAGGAAGGCTGACATACAACTTGAACCAAAATATAAATAGCAAGCAGAGCTGAAAAGGAAATCAAAACGGAAAGGTATCGGCATGTCATGACCAGAGCCCGCAATATGTACGACTCATTACCATCTTGCTCTAGCGTCTTATAAACTGCATACACTCCAAATATGCTTCCAAAAACAGTCAGCAGAAGAGACTCCATTGCCAGTAAAGCTGCAACAGCGAACTGATAAAAGGTGACGGTATCTGGATTAACTATTTGGCAGGCCAGCATACTCACCTCCAAATAAATGGGGCCTACTCGCTGTCATCTGGCACGTCCGGTGAATGCGAAATGCTTTGTGCGTACGCCTGTCTTGCTTCTTTCTTCTGCAGAAGCAATCCCACGGCATAGTCCCTTCCCCATTCATACGCGAGCTCGGAAGCAAGACGCCCTTTGTTGTCCTTAATGAGGTAATTGCATTTCCCACTATTTACGAGCATCCGGATACCGGCACGAAACCCTCTGGCTGCCGCATAGTGAAGCGCTGTCATTCCGAACTTGTCCTGGATGTTCACATTGATGCCGAAATAAATAGCAGATTCAGTCCTCCATAATTTTCCCTCTTTCACACTGAGGATAAACTCCTGCTCTTCAACCTCTTGCGACCTATCCAACTGTTCGGCGTTTTCCTCTATATTTTCCTGTGACTGCCGAATCTGAGCCCTCCTTCCTGCTTCATTCTTAGCCATTATTTATTTCTCCTGCATTTGTTCAGGAACGAAACGGAAAACATTGGGAAGTATTACCGGCTCTTCATAATAGCTATCATGCTCCCATTGATCCCGGCCCGTTTCCTCGCCATTGCGCATCAGAAAAAACCCATCTGCGTTATAATTTTTGTGAAGCTCTCCAGCCTGGATGTAGGTCATCCGGTCGCTGGGCGTCACGCCTTCCAGGAATATATGAAGGACATTAAGACGGGTGATAGGGAATCCAAAGCCTTTTCTACGACTCTTACTGGTAAAATCACTTTCTTTGGCGCATCGACGAGTATCTGGCATATTCACTTTGCTGCTGACAGCGTGTACCGACTCTATGACTTCTTCTACGTGTACATATTTTCCGGAGGCATCCGGTATTAAGTGCAAAGTAATGGTATGCGCCCCAGGTACGCCGCGGATGTAAGGGGCTTTATAGGTAAATATTCCGCTAAACGCAGAAACCACACTCTGTGCATCTTCGTAATCGTTGGCAAAGTACTCGTGCATGGCGAGGAAAGCAGCAAGATCCTGTCGATCTTCCTGAAAGGTTTCAGGCGTAAGTAATTCTTCATCGAGAAGAAAGCGCGTCGCATCCCGCAGGCGCTCGATACCCATAGTGTCGTTGACTGCCTCGCCGAAGCGGCGCAGGGACTCTTCTTTGAAGACAAGTTCGGCGTCGTCTGCTGCGTATTTGTCGACGTTGGAATCGGAGAACACAATGTCGTCACGTACCTGACGCCAGGACGGTAATCGTCCCATGTGCTTGCTGATCGTGCGGTACCGGCGCAAGGCCGAGCGGATCTTCTCGATCTGCCAATCGCTGAAGACGAGCTCATCAACATCCATATTTCTTCCCCCCTGCATGGCGGGCGCGTGGAAAACGCGAGGCAAGCGGTGTGTCTTGATGATTTAGCGTAGTGCCTAACGCGATTCGTTGAGGCCGCTGCCATGAACTCTCCGATGAAAAGCCCTCTGGAAGGGCGACCCACCACATTTGCGCTGACCGGTGAAGATGGTCGGCTGATGTTCCGGGTGATGCCGCATGAGCTCACGCCGTTACGGGCAAAGCTTGCGGATGCGATCAGCAGCCTGTGCGGGCTTGGGCTGTTCGCGGCCAGCATGCTGACCCTGCCTGACTGGCGGCATCCCGATTTATCCGTACTGGCGGTGGCCATCGGCGGTGCGGCTGCTGCCAGCTGGGTGCTGCACTTCGTGGCCCGGCAGGCCTTTCGGGTCACCACGCGGATTGAGATAACCCTGAATTCAATCCGGGTGCGGCAAGTTCTGGGCTGGAAGACCTATGACCGCCGCCTCACGCATCGCTTCTACTTGCTGCCACATGACCGGGCTGAACTTGAACGGCGCAGCAACGAGTTTGATACCCGCGAGGCTGCCGCACGCGGCGAAGTGCTGCAGCAGCCCATCTATTACGGCGACTCCTTCCATGTGCTGCTGGAGTATGCCGGGCACCGGGTAGACCTGCTCACCGTGTACGGCAGGAAGCCCGCGACAGCTGTGCTGGCGCGGTTGCAGTACTGCGACCGGCTGCTGGAGCAGGAAGCAATACATGTCGGCGCGGGTGACAACCCGCATGTCGATGGCGACTGGCATCAATCCCCTGGAGGTCTGTAATGACAACTTCCCAATGGCTCGATTACCTGGCGATGGTTTCTGAGGCGGTGCTCTGGATCATAGCTGCCGGGATCGCATTCAACTTCCTCCAGTGGCTGGCTGTAGCGCTGTACCGGCAGGGGCTGATCTTCATCGACTGGGCGTCGGTATTGCTGATGCAGGGCGCTGCCCGGCTGGGCAGGTTCCTTAAATTCCTGGTCTGCGAAAGCGTGCTGCTGGTGTTTGCTGCTGTCTGGGGTACGTGGCTGCGCCTGTATCAGCCCTGTGCCTGCAGCCTGCGCCATCTTTCTATCGCCGTGCGCCAGTACATGAAGCTGCGCCAGCTGTTCTGGAAGTACGGACGGCATGAGTTTGCGAGTTTCGCGCAGTTCAGGCGCAGCGTACTGGGCGAGAAGGAACCGCCGCCGAAACAGCAGCAGAGCAAGCAGCAGCCTGCCCCTGAGAAGAGCAGTTATGCGCAGGCGCTGGAAGTGCTGGGGTTTGCGGAAGGCCAGGTACTCGACAAGGCCATGCTCAAAACCCGGCAGCGTGAGCTTGCCAGGATACTGCACCCGGACAAGGAGTTCCCCACGCACGTGTTCATGCAGCAGGTCAACGATGCCGTTGACTGCATCAAGAGGGCGAAGAAATGGAAATAATCCGCAAGCAAGATAAGGGCCTCTCCCTGCTGGAGAAGGCGCGCCAGGAACTGGCGGCCTTCAATCGCAAGGTGGCTACACCGCAGCCTGCCGCTTCTGCTGTGTTGCGCAAGCCGCAGCAGGCGCATGGCGACCGCATTCTCTATTGTTCGAAAGTGCCGCAATGTTCCGCCGCGCTGATCCTCAAAATCCAGGAAAAAGGCGCGGAGATCACCGATGTGATCGTGCGTCGCAACGGCCCGGTGGCGAAGCCATCGGGCTCAGCCGGTAAACGTGAGAACAGCGATTTTCGGGCGCTGCTGCTGGGCAACTATCAGGGCTGTCCGCACTGCGATAACGAAGCGATAGTGCTGTGCGGCAATTGTGGCTGCCTCTCCTGCATCGCGGACGCGGCTGAGCGTATGACCTGCCCGGTCTGCGGAGATGGCGGGCGGGTCAGGGCGAGTGGAATCAACCTGGAATTTGCCCGGCAGAAGCCTGCACAGCAGGCTTCGTCGCAGACGCTTTTGCCCAGGGGGCCAGCCACACTGTCCCTGCCCGGTAAACCCCGATAGGCCCGTGGTGCCTTCATGAACAAGACAGATGGTTTTAATCAGGCAGCGCGGGAGCCGGATGTCATCCGCGCGCAGCAGATCAGGAAGTTGCAGGAGGCGCGCGACCAGGCACTGGAAGCCCTGCGGGAGGATCAGCGGCAGCGCTATGCCGATGATCTTGAACGCGCGCGTCGTCAAATATTGCTGGCGCATAACCGGCCTGAATGCAGGCCGGATCATGCCCGCGAGAAGCCGTTGAGCTGGAAGCAGCTGGACAGGCGCGCGGAATGGATGGTGGAGGCGCAGCATGTGCGGGAATCGAATGTGATCCGGGAGCAGTACCGGCGTGAGATCGACAGGCTGGAGCACCCGGAGCGGTATGCGCGGAGCGAGAGCCGCAAGGACTCTCCGACTCAGATCAGGGGACTGTTCAACGGCTTACCTGCCGGGCGCGCAGCGCAGGAGCAAGGCCTTGGCAGGTGATCGGCTTTAAAGACGAAGCGGCCCGAAAGGGCCGCGATTTTTTTCTAAAAGGCGTCCGGGCAGGATCTTGAATGTAGGCCCTGCCCGGCTGTTGTTTTAGCGGTTCCAGAACACATGGACTTCGCGGTATCCGGTTTCAAGGGTGAACACGTCGCCACCCAGCTCCATGTCACGGGCCATGGCTTCGTAATTGATGTAATAGGCCAGTGACTCTGGAATCTGTGTGGTTTCTTCGGTCAGCTGCTGCGCGTAGTCGGCTAAGGATTCAAAGCTGCCGCAATAATCCTCTTCGGCTGCCCGGCGGGCCTCCTCGATGCTGGAGAAGTAGCTAAGAAGCGCTCCCCCGAATGCCGGGAATTCCTCGATGAAACAGGCGATCTCGTGGGCGGCTTCAATACCTTCATATTCGCCAAGCCGGTAGCCGTCGAAACCTTCGTAATCGTGGATCGCGTATTCCTCGGCATCCTGCACGGGCGAGGCTGCCAGCATGGCGTTGATCTGATCCTGGATATCCCCGACCTCTGCGCTCGCGTCAATCCAGACGCCGTGGAGATAACCGCTGTTATAGGCAGCAAGGTCGGCAACATAGATGCGGGGCGTGGTGGTCATGGCTGGGGCTCTCCTATCAGGGCTATGGGTGCATGTGCTGTGTGGTTCGCACATGCACCCCTGCCCGTCGGCGAGACCAGGGAGGCAAAACGCAACGGGGCCGGTAAAGGGAGGGGGATCACCCGGCCTGCACAAACCCATGTCGTTTTATGGGTGCGGAAGGTCGGGGACACCCTTTAACGGGGCGAAGCTTTACCCTTGCGTTGCGCCAGGGGCGGATGCCCCTTGAGTTTCTTCCTCTTTCGCGCAAGGGATCGTCACCTTAATGGCCGGGACAATTGCCCTTCGTTGGCCCGGTCGCGCGGACACGCGCGATAGAGCCCGGCCTGCCGTGCAAAGCGCAGCAGGTTCGCTACAAAATCTCGTCACCATTTCAATGCGGTCATCGCTGCTTCTCTTCTGCTTCCCTCGTCTTCTTTCATCACACCGCACATGCGTCCTGATCTATGGGCTTTCGCACAGGCGTTCGTCACGTCGGTACTGCAAGTCATGGAATGACTCCTTCTCTTCGTTGCGGCCCGTGAAAAGCGGGTGCAGCCGTGGCCTCGCCTGGTGCGTGGGCAAGCGCCATGAGGCCGCGATGGGTGGCTTAAAAAAAGAGGAGATAACGAAGATGAAACTGCTGACGATCTTTGAACTGGCTGCCAAATCTGAGAGCGAACTGCGCGCGCTCTACCGCACAGCCTTCAATGCGGCGGCGCGTGGCGACAAAGCCAGCGAAGACTGCCGGAATGCCCTCGCCTCATTGGCAAACATCCGGCGCGTAATGAGCGCAAGGGGAATGCGCCCCTGATGCCCGAAACGAGAAGCGGCCCCGAAAAGGGCCGCTTGGCGTGTGGACGAATTATGTCCCTTGAAGATTTTAGTATTGCGGCTCGCAGGGCGGTTTTGAATAGAAGGTAAACAGAACCAGCTTCTCGATGGGCTCATAAAACATGATGACTTTTTCCGGGCCACCTAATTGATAGGAATCCACAGGCACCGTCGCGACATGATGGAACGGGTGGCCGGAGGGGCTCCGGGGATAAACGGGCGTAATGCCGTTACATTCCGAGGCATAGTACAACGGCATACCGCGCATCCCTACCAGCCAGAGATCAACATCACCGCCGATTTGCTCTACAAAGGGGCACCGATCCCGGCTATCCACGCTCCTACCGGAATGAAGCCGGGAGAGATCCAAAAGATATCCTGTCTTGCGGTAGGCATCACGAACGGCCGCAAAAGACTTATTTCCAGCTTCGTAACATTCCATCAGTTCAGAGCGCGCTTCCGGATAGGGATCTGAAAGGTCTGCATTTTCTGCATGAAGGAAGAAATAACGAGGATCACCCATCAGGCGGTAACGACCGTCTTCGATTTTGAATCCGACCCAGTTCGTTTGCAGTAAGGCGGAATGATAGTCCGTATGCTCGGTAGCATAACCGACCAGACGATCTTCGCCCGGTTCAAGCGGACACAGCATATGCGCGTAACCAGACCACTCCCGATTAACCGAACTCAGATCAATACTGAAAAGCGGGTGCAGATGTGTGGCAAGGTCGGTTTGATCGGGAACAAAAACTAACTCAGGCTCTGGAAACATGTAAAAATCGGAAGGCTCCTGCGTGTAGTCAGGGCGTCGCGCGATCATCTCCCGGCATACATTTTTGAACGGATCACTATCTCGCCCCTCCTCCCTGAAATTCTTCGCAAGCTCGATAAAAATATCAAAATGGGCATCACTGAGGCTGGAAAGCTCTTTGGCAGAAAATTTGTAATTGTTGCTGTCATGCATCGACAGAACGAAGGATTGCAAATACTGCGCTGAGGCATCCCGCCCGTTGATCAATAAATCGGCATGCGTCTGAAAAGGCGATTCATACATGGCGTTATGTCCGAGATATTTTAGGTAACCATCTGGAAAGACCTGGTAGGTCAATCGGAATATTCCGATTGACCTACCAGGCATAAACAACTTTCAACCGTTCCTGGATGTCAGTCCTGATTGATATGCGCCATCATGCCATTGACATCGACTGCACGTATGTACCGTGCTGGGTTGGCGTCATTGGCGACTTCCTCAAAATGCTTTTCACCACAGAGGATTTTGGCACCCTCGACGTGGCGCAGATCGCCCCACCAGGTGCTGCCTTTGGTTTCCACCACGAAGTACAGTTTTTCCTTGCCTTCTTCATCATCGACGACAACCGCCCAGTCCGGGTTATAGGTGCCCAGCGGCGTGGGAATTTTGAACCAGGACGGCAGCTTCGCATACACCTTCACGGCTTCGTTACTTTCCAAAGCTTCAGCGAAGTTTTTCTCTACGCCCGCCGAATCATAGACGACATGCGTATAAACGGACTTCTGCGTCTCTAAGGTATTTTTCAAATAGCCTTTAAGCTCCTCCTGCTGGAAAAGTTCCTGCGCATAGAAGTGCTCGTCGCCGATCTTGCTGTACTTAATGCCATCGACTAGCGCCAGACGTTTGGTGCGGTTGATGGCCTCTGAGGCAAAGTCGATGAATTGTTGCGGGTTACGGGCAAAGTCCTGCAGGCGGCGACTCTCGGTGAGGATTTTGACGATGCTGCTGCGGGTCAGCTGGGTTTTGTCCTGCAAATCCGTAATGATGTCGGGAAGCTCAATGTCGTCCTCATGGATCGTCGTAAATTGAGAGGCACCCGTTTCCTTGGTCGTCACGCCGCCTTTGCCTATCGCAATATCAGCCTTTCGGAATTGCGCCCTGGTTTTGGTGATAGGCGGGCAGTCCAGAATGGCTTTGGCGCAATCGGCAATAAGCTTCTCGTTATTGAAGTCAACCCGGTAGGTCGTCTTGTACTTGATGCGATCCCAGAGCGCCTTGAACTCCTCGCTCTGCAGGACGGCCTCGCGGGTACGGATGATCCGGCGGTCATCGGCATTCTTGATATCAAGCTTGCCAGCAAGCTTCTTCAGCACACCCTGAATGTCCTCCACCGCAACATCAGGCTTTCTGCCCAATCCCGCCTTGATATCGTCGGGCAGCTTGAAGCAGCCGTCCTTGAGTGCGGCACGCAGAGAATCCTGAACCTTGCCCTTGACGTCGACATAGCCTTCGTCTTTCAGGAATTGCCAGATTTTCTCGGACTGCTCGAAGCCAAGCGGGGTAGCTTCCCCCTTCTCATTAACCGTCAGCACGGTCGCAAACTGGTGGGATTCAACGATGCCGAAACGGATGCCAGTATCTTTCTCCATCTCCGTCTGAAGATTTTCGGCGAACTCTTCATAACTCTCGGTCGCGATCACAGTGAGCGTGTTGATATCAGACCCGCGCAGGCGCTGCCCATCCTGATTGACGCAAAGGCGCAAGCCGCGCCCGATGGTCTGGCGGCGCTCCCGCTCGGTGCCCATTTCACGCAAGGCGCAAATCTGGAAGACGTTGGGGTTGTCCCAGCCCTCTTTGAGAGCCGAGTGGGAGAAAATAAACTTCAGCTTAGTATCAAAACTCAGCAGTTTTTCCTTCTCCTTCATAATTAGATTGTAGGCCCGTTCGGAGTTGTCACGGCCTGCCTGTGTGCTTTCTGCGGTGTCGACCAGGCGCTCCTTCTTGTCAATGGAGAAGTAGCCGTTGTGAACTTCGGCAGCATCTGTGTCTAGATCAATTTCTTTGAAGAGGCTCTGGTAGTCACTGGACTTGGCGAGCTTCGAATACTCCTCTTCAAACATCAAGGCGTATTTGCCTTTGACCGGATTACCAGCTTCATCGTACTGGCGATAATGCTCAACGCTGTCGATAAAGAACAGGCTCAAAACCTTGATAGGCTGCTTGTTCGCAGCAAAGGTGAGCTCCTTGTCGAGATGCTCCTTGATCGTGCGACGGATCATAAGGCGCTTGATCTCATCCGGACTTACTGCCCCAATGGCTTCGCCAGGACGCAATACCTGGTCGATGCCCGGCCCTTTGATCTGGATTGATTCGTTGTCCTTGCCGCAAGTAATCGTGCCGATCTGCATATTCTCGTAGATGGCGCGGTTGGCGATTTGCTCCAGATCGTCACCGTCTTCGACGGTAAGAATCTCGCGCTTGATGTTCTTACCGCGCTGGACGTCGATTTCGATCTTGGCTGTGATCGAGCCTTTGCGGTTATGCGTAGATTCAAGCCTTACATAAGGCTTGTTGTTGCCTCCTTCGACCTTGAGGGAAGCGACCTCAATCTGCTTGACCAACCCTCGATCATAGGCGTCAAAGGCATCCAGACTATAAACCATGTGGTGCTCGTCCACATGGGTAGCGGAATAACGCAACGTGCAAAGCGGGCTCATGGCGTCCAGTGCTTTTTTACCCTGTCCCTGAAGGCCGCCATCCACGGTTTGCGGCTCGTCCACAATAATGATGGGGTTGGTCGCTTTGATGAGATCAATCGGCTTCTCACCGCCCGTGCTCTCATTTTCTTTGTAGAGGTTGTTAACGTCTTTTTTGTTGATGGCCCCTACGGTCGTCACCATGATCTGAATGTTCGGACTGGTGGCGAAGCTACGTACTAGCCCTGGCTTGGACGAGTCGTAAAGGAAATACTCATACCCCTTTGCTTTGGGGTAAAGGTTTTCAAAGTGATCGCGGGTGATTTTTAGTGTCTTATATGTGCCTTCCTTAATGGCAACAGAGGGCACAACAATCACGAATTTTGTAAATCCGTAATTTTTATTCAGTTCAAAAATGGTACGCAGATAGACGTAAGTCTTGCCTGTGCCGGTTTCCATTTCTACGGTGAAATCACCGCTCTTCAGATCCTTGGATGGTCGCAAACCGTTGCCTAGTTGGATGGCGCGAAGATTATCGATAATTTCGTCATCTACCAACTGTAAACGGTTACCCACTCCAAGCTCATTTTCTGCAAGACCCAGCGAGCGCTGCGGCCCGGACTCGGGCCGATAAGTGACTGTAAACTCAGAGCGGGAGATTTCCTGTCCTTTGAATAGCCCCAGGACAGACTCTATGGCCGACATCTGGTAATCAAGATTGTCTTCAAAATGCAGCTTCATCAGGCCCGCTCCTTACAAGCTGCGTACATGGGTTATGCCGTTCTGCTCTAGAATGGCAGCCATGTTGGTTTTTGAGACATCACCAATGAATGCACTATCACGGAAGAAAACATGCGTGTCGGAAGCAGGCTTTAGCTCTTCATGCCAATTCAAAATTGCGTGAGCAATTCCTTCGACCTCATCCTGAGAGATGGTCTCGTGAAGACACGCAAATACAGCGCCGTAGCCGATGCTATAAATATTTTTACCAATTACAGTTTTGGTCTCGATAGGTACAGCAAGATCAATGCCACGCTTGAGCAAAAGTTCAAATAAGATATCTTGCTCACTGCGCCCTTCGACCAAGTGCTCCTGATGAGAAAGGAGTGTCTCTTCAAGGTCTGTACGGTCAGGGTTCCAGGCTTTTATATTTGAGCTGGAAAGTTTGAACACCTTGTAACCCAGATCGCCGTTGAACTTCGGATAGTCCTTCTGGATGGACTTGGCTGCGCGTTTAATCCTTTCCCTGGAAATCTGAGAGATCGTCTTGAACCCTGCACTGAAAGCTTCAGAATCCTCTTCAACGGGTTCTGGAAGCTGGATGCTAATGTGCCTTCTGTTTCCAGAGTCCTTTGCATTAAGTAGCATTACTGCGTGAGCTGTTGTAGCTGACCCTGCAAAGAAGTCTAAGATAATGTCATCTTGAGACGAGTTTGGGGCGATCTGGATGCAACGCTCAATCATAGGAATAGGCTTTGGAAAGTCGAAAACCTTCTTTCCATCAAACAATGCTCTTACATCACGAGCTGCTTTTTTATTTCCGTCAAGGTCGTTCCAAAGCGGAGATGGACGCTTAGTCCTTCCCTCCAGGTAGTATTTCACATACGGCCACCAGACCTCTTGATCATCACGCTTTGTCTTTTTCCAAAGAATGAAATTGTCATTTAGCAAACGATCATATGCTTTTTTCTCGAAACGCCAACGACTTTCGTATCCAGCCGGGGCGATAGGGTATACATCCTCGCCGTCTGGATTAGTTACAGGATAAAATAGCTTTGGCCGATCTTCACGCCGGTCATTGGAGCCGGTTTTTCTCATCTGGTCGTATGCAAACTTTCCTCGCTCATCTTCGTTCTCAAAGCGGGTCAAGTCCTTTTCATTGAGAGGAAGGCCGCAGAGGTCAAAACCTACGCTTTTTGAGTAAACCAGGATGTAGTCAAAAGAGCTGCCGAGGCCGCCACTATCCTGGCCAGTTGTCTGACCAGTAGCTCGACAAACCTCACCCATGAAGTTCTCTTGACCGAAAATATCATCGCAAATGATTTTTAAGTTTGCGTGCTCATTATCATCAATGGAAATGAAAATTATCCCATCTTCGGTCAGCAAGCTGCGAGCCAGCTTGAGGCGAGGATACATCATGTTAAGCCAGTTCGTGTGCTTGCGCCCAGAAGTTTCAGTATTGCTGGAGAACTTCACCCCTTCATCGTCAACCTGGCCCGTGTATTTGAGATAGGTATCCAAGTTCTCTTGAAATCTATCAGGATAAATGAATTCTTTCCCAGTGTTATACGGAGGATCGATATAAATCATCTTAATCTTGCCTGCGTAGCTTTTCTGTAAAAGCTTCAGAACCTCAAGATTATCGCCTTCGATAAATAAATTCTGAGTCGTGTCCCAAGCAACACTTTCCCCTGGGCAAGGCCGTAGTGTTCCGGTCGATGGCGTCAAGGCGATCTGGCGGGCCTTCTTTTTGCCATGCCAGTTCAGGCCGTATTTCTCTTCACCTTCGTCGATGACACCTGCATCGCCCAGGAGTTGGCGCAGAGTGTCAAAATCCACGCCACCCTCGCCAAAAGCTTCAGCGAATATTGTTTTGAGCTGCTCGATATTTTCATTGACGATATTGGTGCTCTCACCGTCCTTCAGGGTCACTCGCTCAAGAGCTGGCTTATTCATCAAATGGTCTCTCTAATTTTTTCAATGACATCATTGATCTGTTTGATCTTGGTATTCAGCTCAACCTGCCGCCCCATCTGCTTCTCTTTTTTAAGCTTATTGGCGATCTCTGTCTTTTGCAGGTTGAGCTTTTCAAGCTCGCGGAGCCGTTCAAGACGGCCCTCGCTCGGTTTATTTTCTATATTATCGGCTGCAACCTGTTTATAGCGTCCACTATGGCTAGAGCAATTAATAGCTATGACACGATCAGTCAGGCTTTTATAGAAACTAAGGAAATTGACAAAGGAAAAGCTGTTGATATGGCAGTCTTTTAAGAAATCTGCCTGCGCTGCCGTGGGAGCGCCCAGGTCGATCCAATCCGTGTAAAGAGGGTCTTCGACGACCCATTTTTCCTTGTCCGCCTGGTTGATACGCTTGTCGGACACGCTTAGGCAGATCTGGCTGCCTTGGGTAAACAGCAGGATGAGCGGGTATGGGATCGACCGCTGCATAAAGTTCGCGATCCGCTTCAGCCGCTTGGCCGATGTCAACTCCACCTGGAGAACCGCGATTTCAGAAAAATCGCGCTCGCTATCAACATAAGCCGCGACGTTGATCGTGGCGGGTTTCAGGGTGTAGAGCCAACGGATTTTGTCAACATCATCCTTCAAGGCCGTTTTATCGGCGATATCGAGGATACCGTTTTCAAGAAAGAGCTTCTTGAAAACGGGTTTGTTCAATTCACAGGATCTGGGAATTGAAAGATGGTCGATGAAGGCTTCCAGCGTACCTGGCGTCATAGCATGTCCTTAGCCTTATGGAGCGTCCGTGATGATGAGGTAGGTTACAACAGCGAAATCCTCGATGCCCTGGCTGCTGGTGGCGGTCAGCACCGTGCCACCTCTGGTGAAGAGGCTTTGTACGCCCTTCTCTTCGCTTTTGCCTGCAATGCTATCAACCGCGACGGCCAGCAGCTGCTGGTATTGCGCCATGTCGGAGCCGTTCCTGGTACGGTCGTTTACCTGCCCGGTTGCATCCTCATCAACGGCAGATGCCGAGAGACCGTGCTTCTTCAGCAGGTCGAGTACCTTCTTGCTTTGCGTGAAGTTGAGCTCAACGACGGCTTCGTCCGTGACATAGACCAGGAAGAACGGCGCAAGCGGATAGTTCTCGTCCACTTGGACAGCGCGATGACCATCCCGGATGCTCTTCAGGCAGAAGATGACGCCAGGCTTGAGGCCATCCGCTTTGAGGTCGGCATCAATGGTGACTGCGGCATAGAGGCCGTGAGGAGCCTCTACCAGCTTGTGCAGGCCCTTCTTCATGTAGCCTGAAAGATCCATGCGGAAGTCGTTCAAGGTCAAGTCGGTGATGGAGACACCGCCTGCCATGTCTTCCAGATCGACCACGGCATCTTTGAGTTGCTGAAGCTGCCTGCGGCGATATTCCAGGTCGTTCATTTCCTGGGCGTTGGCGTCGATGACATTTTCCTCGCCCGTGGCCGAGACGTCCAGGAGCATCATGCGGCCTGCCACCCGTGCTTCCAGATTGATGTACTCGTCCAGCTCCATATTCGGCCAGAAGTTGATGAGTTGGATTCTGGTGTTTTTCGAGCCCAGGCGATCAACGCGACCAAAGCGCTGGATGATTCTGACCGGGTTCCAGTGAATGTCGTAGTTGATGAGCGTGTCGCAGTCCTGAAGGTTTTGACCCTCGCTGATGCAGTCGGTGGCAATCAGCAGGTCAATCTCAGCCTTCGCGTCGGGATCAATCTTTCCGCGCTCCTTCGACACGGGGGAAAATGCGGTCAGGAGGTTGTTCAGGTCAGACCCCGCCCCGGCCAGGGTCGTCTTGTTGGTGCCGCCGCCCGTGATGAGTGCACTGTGGATACCAAGTTCGTCCTTAGCCCAATCAGCAAGATGGGTATAGAGGTACTTCGCGGTATCGGCAAAGGCCGTGAAGACGATGACCTTCTTGTTTCCCGGATTAAGGGGCTCTCGGACTTTTTGGGCAATGACGTCTTTAAGCCTTTCGAGCTTGGCATCACGTGGCGCACCCACGGTTTGCGCGGATTCGACGATAGTGGTCAGGAAGATCCTGTCCGCCTCCAGCTCCTGCCTGAACCGGATGAGATCCATGTCCTGGAGCAGGACGCGGGTTTTATTGCCGATCATGAAGGGCTCAAGTTCCGGCGAGTCCATTTCAAAGTCGTGAATATCCTCGATATTCAGCGCTTCGATGTCGCCGCTTTCATGGGCGTCGATCTTCTGCAGCAGCGCTTCCACCTGCGCCAGCAGCTTTTGCGAGGTGAGCGTGAACGAGCTGATCGAGCTTTCCATGCGCTTGAGCAGATTCACCCGCATCAGGTGGATCAGGCTCTCTTCCCGGTCAACCTGCTTGAACACGCCCTTGCCGTCGCCCACAGCGTTGTCGTAGCGCCGGGCGTACTCGTCCTTCTTGTCAGTCCGAACGAACTTCATCGGCGAGTAGCCTGCGAGCGACAGCCTGCGGATTGTCTTGTTCACTTCCTTGAGCGGCGGAAATTCGTGCGTGGCGTCGATGTCCGCATAGATGTTCTGCGGTGGCAGACGTGTCGGGAACTGGCCGATATCTGCCGTGCCGTAGTATTTCTGAATATGCTTGCGGGAGCGCGCGATGGTGACGATATCGAGCAGCTTGAAATAGTCAAAGCTCATCGTATCCAGCAAGGACGCGACGCTACGGCTTTCAGGCGGTTGCTTGACCCACTGGTTGAACTGCTTCTGCGCCAGGCGCAGCGTGCTTTCCACATTCTTAATGCCGACATCGCTGAAGGCGTCATCACGCCCCTCGGTGATGAAGGCGACCTGATTCTTCAGGTCGTTCATGCGGTTGTTCACCGGCGTGGCGGAGAGCATCAGCACCCTGGTCTTCACACCTGACTGGATGATGTCCTCCATCAGGCGGCTATAGCGGTTTTTTGTGCCTTTGGTGGGGTTGTTGTTGCGGAAGTTGTGCGACTCGTCGATGACGATGAGGTCGTAATTTCCCCAGTTCAGGGTTTCAAGATTGATCTCACCGGAGCTGCCTTTCAGGCGCGAGAGATCGGTATGGTTCAGGACGTCATAGTTGAAACGGTCTTGCGCCAGCAGGTTGCGCTTGTCGTTGACGGTGTAGATAGTCCAGTTATCCCGAAGCTTTTTCGGGCATAGCACCAGCACACGGTCATTGCGCAGCTCGTAATACTTGATGACGGCCAGCGCCTCGAAGGTCTTACCCAGACCGACGCTGTCGGCAATGATGCAGCCATTGTGCTTTTCGAGCTTATCGATGGCACCGAGCACGCCATCCTTCTGGAATTTATAGAGCTTGTTCCAGACAAGGGTGTCCTTGAAACCGGTCTTGGTCTTGATGATGCTCTCTTCGTCGATGTCGTCGAGGAAGTCTTTGAAAATGTTGTAGAGCGTCAGGAAATAAATGAAATCGCCGGGCTGGTCGGCGGCGATGAATTCCAGCTTTTCAAGGAGCTCGTCCTTGATGTCGCGAGCTTTAGGGGCGTCCGCCCAGACAGAGTTAAACCAGGACAGCAGCTGCTTGGTGGTTTCCGGATCACTGATGCCGGTATTCATTAGCGGGGTATCGGCTTGGACTTCGCCCAGACCGGCAGGAGTGAAGGCTGAACTGCCGTGAATGGCGAAGCTGCCCTGGCTGCCGTCTTCGACCAGGAACATGTTCTGCGCCGCGTTGGCTGAGCGTACCTCGGCCTTGCTGGCGAGCCATTTGGCGCATTCCCTGGCGATGCGCTTTTGATCGAGCTGGTTCACGAGGCGCAGGTCAGTATCAGACCCAATGAGTGCCTGAAGCGGCGAGCCTTCCCAGTCGGAGAGCAGCAGCCTTGCACCGTCCATGCGGGAAAGCTCCTTCCTGAGCGCTGAGAAGCCATAGATGGTGAACAGGCCTGAAAGCACGGATAGCTTCGATCCGGCAGCGAGGTGATCGCGCAGCGTGTTCCCTACGTGGCCGTTATTTCTATTGTCCAGTAACAAAGCTTGTCCACCCTAACTCAAATGCGATTTTTGACCGTTTGCTGGTCGATCCAGTCTTCGATGACGGCCTTTCGGAACCGCCAACTGCCCCCTACCTTGAAGCCAGGAATCGTCCCGTCGGCGGCCAGACGGTAGGCCGTCTTCTCCGCGAGCTTGAGGTATTCAGCTACCTCCTTGAGGGTCATTATCTCTTCAGGCATCTCATCCGCCCCTGCTTTGATGCCTGAGAGAATAAGGGGAAATCGGGGAATGGCCAAATGCTATCGACACTCTTTCAGACGGAGGTACCAGTTTACCTACCGGCTGGTAGAGGCAAAGCAATATGGATTCGCCACACGCTCGCCACAAGTCCAAAACGACCATGGCGGACAATGGCGGATTTCTGCGGGTTTCAGCGTGTGGCATTTTGTGGCAAGAATTGAATTTTCAAAGAATAAAGGGTCAGTCTGCGAAGACTAACCAATTGATATTATTTATAATTTTGATGGCGATCCCGGCAGGACTCGAACCTGCAACCCCCTGCTTAGAAGGCGGCAAAATATCTATCTATATCAGATACTTGTATTGCGCTCGCCACAAACTCGCCACAAGGATCAGCTTACATACATCCGGCTGACCGCTGCTCGAACCAAATCAGCGTCGCTTTCGTCGGTATTTTTCATGAGATGGGCATAAGTATTGAGCGTGATAGAAGGGTCTTTATGACCCATAAGCTTCTGGATTCTGGTGATAGCAATATTGTTGGCAATCAGCATCGACGCATAATAATGCCGCAGGGCATACGGATGATATTTTGGCCGGATAAATGTCTTTCCGTTCTCTTCAACCTCCTGCAACAATCCAGCCTTTTCCATCATCGAAAACCAGGCGGCGTGACGGTAATTGCGAGTTGAAATCGGCGTATTGGAACGTGTGCCAAATATCAAATCATCTGGACTCCATTTATCGCGTTTGGCAATGAATGAATTCAGGATATCCATGGTTTGAGGCTCTATCGGGATAATCCGCATTCCAGACTTCGTCTTCGGCTTGCCGATATCGCCGGTTTTTTTCAGTGCCTGACTGACTCGGATAGCGTTGTTCATTACATCACGATGCGGCAGCGCAAGATATTCTTGCGGACGCATACCGGAGCCGACAGCCAGCCAGATCATCGGTCTGTAAATCTCCCATACCTTGGCGGTTCGCTTGTCCGAGGCAGCGGCCAGGTCATCGGTCGCTTTAAGCATCGCCTTCACCTCACCCGTCGTCGGAATATCGACCTCTTCATTCTCCAGCTGAATCGCTACACCCGACACCGGGTCTTGCAGCAGCATGTCACGGTCGATCAGTTCCTTGACCACAGAATGAAGACTTAGCAATGTTTTTGAGGCCATATAACGGCTCGTCCGACGCAACAGCCACGAACGGAATTTCACCACGTCAGCCTTGTTAAGCTCGTGAGGCCCCTTCCCCCAGTCATATTCACACATCAGGTCGCCCCGGACTTCGTAGAGCTGATAGGTGAACGCACTGACCGGAGGACGCCCGCCGCGACCTTCATTGCGGCAGACGTCGAGCCACAGCCGAACGGCAGCATTCATGGTCTTGAATTCGGAGTCTTCCGGCTTGCGGGTTGAAAGAGATTCGATGAATAGCTGCGCATCCTTTCGCCGGGGAAAGGTCTTATAACCGGACTTACCGTTCTTCTGAAGATAACGAACCTGATAGGTCGTTCCTTTTGCGCCTGTTCTTTTTCGAATGTCGGACATGATTCTGGTTAGCGTACTTAGCTGTTTCGGTCAAATGTTCCTTTTAAGCTTTTAGGGGTTATATGCGCAGCATTTTGAGCCTCAACCTGGCAGGTATTGTAAATCTCAACCAGCAGGTTTTTGTCGATCTTCAGGCGTCCGTCGATAGGATCGACGAAGAACGGCAATTTACGCTTGCCGTGGGCGTCTGGGTCGGCGGCCCGCTTGAGCTGGCGGTGGCTGAGCTCAATGCCATTCTCGGCAAGTACGCTTCTGGCCTGCTCAAGATTCACATAACGAGGAAATTCCATGATGGCATTCATCTCCCTTCGCAGTGGTTGAAGAAAGTAAAACGCAGGGTCAAATCTTGTAATCGTCGGCAGCGCTTTTGTACGGGCCGTTGCTGTGCAGCTTGTTCACCGACTGGCCGCACCTGTTACGCGGTACGACTTCTTCACCAAACTCATTGACAGGATTTACGTACAGGGTGGCGTTTTTAAAGTGCTTTACGTTGTAGTCTTCCTCCAGCTCTTTGAGCTTTTCATAGAATGCCTGACGCAGCTGCGCCATCGTCATCTCCCCTCTGATTATGATTTGCATCCTATAAATCTCTTATGCGCAATAAATAAAATTTGTCTCAATAATTTTATAATGAGACTGAAGGGGTTTATTTTTACTTAATTTTTTACATTCTATGGTTGTGTATTTTCAGACAGGCAGCGCCATGATCCGCCCCTGTCCGTTTGAGCCCCGTTGAGATCAGGAGGAAGCCGAGAGGAGGAGCACCATCTGTCCTCTGGTAAGTTGAAACCATGCTCCCTATGGAGGTGCGCCATGGTTTCCTACTACTCCACACAGGATCTCTGCGAACGCTTCCGTTGTTCAAGCCGGACGCTGTTTAGGCGTATGAAGCGTGCCGTGAACCCGTTCCCTTCCCCCTGCATGAAGCATGTCGGGAGCTTCAATCTCTGGGACGCAGAAGATGTGGCGCACTGGGAACGGCGTGAGCGGGAAAGATGCGCCAGCTCAATCCCGACTTAACACAACCAAAACACCATATTCATAATGCGACATACAACCTTATGCGCCTCTATGTATACAACCAGTAATCATGCAAGAAAAAATAAAAAGCCACCTGATAACTCAGGGAATCAGATTGCTTTGGGTACAAACGTATGATTGAGTTTATTTTGTTATTCAAGTGTATCCACCTGCGAGCCAGGCAAGCAGAATAAATTTTTATTAGAGGGTGTAATGAAGTTTAAGTTTGGTAAAAAGCTTGTATGGCTGCCTATTTTTCTTGCCCTTCTTGCGTCCTATCCCGCCTATAAAATTTATAAAGTACAGCCGATGATGCTTAGCGTATCCGGCACTATCGAAAGTGGCCAGATTGTCACTGGCAACATTCCCAATACTTCAACGACGGACACATACACTTTTGAAGCTAACACCGGCGATGCACTTTTGGCATCCGTGGGAGAGGTCGGCGCTCTCACCAATTTCAGTCCGGTAGTAAGACTTAAAAAGCCTAATGGCACGCAAGGCTGTGCCGGTCAGGGCACCATTCACGCTACTTGTGAAGCGCTTAATGCAACAGGCGGCACATGGACGATGGAGGTGACTCGCACCACAGGCACGGCTGGGGGCGATTATGAGGCTACCGTAATAGTTGTTCCGGGGGCCACGGCCATATCAGGAGCAAGTACAGGGGGCACTATGTACCCCGGAACGACCTATGGCGGTGCGGTCACTCGTGGAGGTGTTGATGTTTACACCTTCTCAGGGGGCACCAGCAGCCCAGCCGTAGTCAGCTTGGGGGCATCCAGCAGCAACTCGGCATTAAGAGTATGGGCCAGAGTTTACGATGGTGATGGCAGCGGTAAGGGCGCTGCTCTAGCTGGCCCCACTTCACCCAGCACCCTAAATGTGACTTCCATCGTTGCTGGAGAGACTTATAGCGTTCTTGTCTATAAACAAGATCAGAACGACATTACTGACGGCACCTACACGCTTTCCGTATCCCCTGCAGGTCTTGCCACTGCCGCCAAGGGCGACGGTGCGAACTGTTTTGACTGCTGCGTCGGTGGTGCGGCAGTGGGCGACCCGATCAATGTCGCGACTGGCAACCTTTATGAAGACGTGACGGATTACACCACGGCGGGCACCAACCCGCTGACCTTCACCCGCAGCTATAACAGCCAGTCTTATACGCGCAACCTGTACCCGACGATCATGGGCATGAACTGGCGCTCGAACTTCGACCGTTACTTACGCATTCTTTCCGGTTCTCAGGCGACTGCCGAGCGCGCCGACGGCCAGGTCATCAACTTCACCAGCAGCGGCACATGGACACCCAGTACCGATCAGGATTACCGCCTGACCAGCAGCGGATCGACCTATACGCTCAAAGATTCCGACGACACCACCGAAACCTATACGGTGACCAGTGGCAAGGGCCGCCTGGATTCCATTGCCTGGCGCAACGGCTACAGCCAGACCTTAAGCTATACCAGCGCCGGAGAGTTAAGCAGCGTCAGCGATTCTTATGGCCGTTCGCTGGGCTTCACCTTCACCAGCGGCGCGGTCAGTTATGTCACCACGCCCGACAACATGACACTGACCTATGGCTACACCCAGCCCTCGGGCAGCAATAACCGCCTGGAGACAGTGACCTATAACACCAGCCCCACCACCACACTCACCTATCTTTATGAAACCGCCGAACTGCCGTGGATGCTGACCGGCATCACCGATGAAAACGGCAACCGCTTCGCGACATGGACGTATGACGGCGCGGGTCGCGCCACCTCCAGCACACACGCGGGCAGCGCGGGCCTGACCAGCATTTCCTACAGCAGCGCCGGGAATCTCGTCACCGGGCCGCTCGGCATTCAGGACACTTATAAATTCACCACGCTGCAAAGTACGCCGAAGCTCAGCCGGATCGACCGCGCTGCCAACGGCACCGTTGCAGCAGCCACGCGCCTGTTCACCTATGACGCCAACGGTTATCTGGCCACCCAGACCGACTGGAACGGCGTGCAGACCGCCTATACCAACAACAGCCGTGGCGATCCAACAGCCATCGTTTATGCCTCCGGCACCGCGAACCAGTACACCACCAGCATTTCGTATGACGCGACATGGGTGCGCCTGCCCGCGACCATCACCAATCCGGGCGTAACAGGCAGCTTCACCTATAGCAGCACCAGCGGCCATATGCTCACCAGCACGCTGACCGATACGACGTCACAGACGATCCCCTATTCCACCAACGGGCAGACGCGCACCAGCACGTTCACCTATACCTCGACGGGCCTCTTAAGCACGGCACAATCCCCGCGCACCGATCTGACCTCGACCACGACTTATACCTATAGCGGCGGCACACTTGCGACCATTACCGACCCGGTCAGCCTTGTCACCACTATCAACACGGCGCAGGGCGGTGGCTTGCCGCTCACCATCACCGACCCGAACAGTAACGTCACGACGCTGGCCTATAACAACCGCAACTGGCTGACCAGCAGCAGTCTGGCCGTCACGGGCGGCAGCCTGACCACGACCATTCAATATGACTCGGCAGGCAACCTGACCAAAACCACGCTGCCGGATGCCTCATATCTTTCTTACGGCTACGACAACGCCCACCGCCTGACCAGCATCACCAACCGTCTGAACGAAACCCAGAACTTCACGCTGGATAACGACGACAACATCACGCAGGCTCTCTGGAAAGATTCATCCGCCGTCACCAAGCGCCAACAAACCGCGACCTTCGACGCGCTCGGGCGGATGCTGACTTCCGTGGGCGGGATGAGCCAGTCCACAGCCTTCACTTACGACGATAACGGCAATGTGCTGACCGTGACCGACCCGCTCACATACGTCACCACCATGACGTATGACGACCTGAACCGTGTATTAACGGTGACGGACGCCGCAACCAACCTGACCAGCTACACCTATGACCTGCTGGGCCGGGTGCTGACCGTGACCGACCCGCGCGGCAAGGTGACCACTTACGTCTATAACGGCTTTGGCGACGTCATTCAGGAAACCTCGCCGGATCGCGGCACATGGGTCTGGTATTACGACAAAGTCTCCAACGTCACGCAGCAGATCGACGGCAACTCTGTTACCACCAACATGACGTATGACGCGGCGGATCGTATCCTCACCCGCACATACCCAGCTGATAGCAGCCTCGATGTCGCCTACACCTACGACCAGGGCGGCCACGGTGATGGCATCGGGCGCCTGACCACGCTGACCGATCAGGCAGGCACCTTGTCGCTCGATTACGACGAACGCGGTCTGGTGACGTCGCAGGATCGTGTGATTTCGGGCACCACCTATACGACCGACTTCACCTATGAAAGCGCCGGGCGTTACAGCACCATCACCTATCCGGATGCAGGCTGGATCATCGGCTACACCCGCGATAACGCAGGCCAGATCTCTGCCGTCACCGCCAAGGAACCCGGCCAGTCGCCCACAAACGTGGCGACTTCCATCGCGTATCTTCCCTATGGGCCGGTGTCGTCGTTCACTTACGGCAACAGCCTGTCTGCCACGCGGAGTTATGACCTTGATTACCGCCCCACGGGCATCCGCTATGCCAGCGCGGGGGGCAATATCTATTACACCTCCAGCACGTGGAACGCGAACAACAACCTGACCAATATCGTGGACAATGTTACGCCCGCGAACAATCAGGATCTGACCTACGACGTGATCGACAGGCTGACCTATGCCAGTTCAGGCAGCTATACGTCATCGAGCATCACGTATGACAGCAATTCCAACCGCCTGACCTATGGCGGGACGAGCTACACGATCAGCAGCACCAGCAACCGCATGACGGCTGCCGGGGGTACGTCGATCACGTATACATCTGCGGGTAACGTCAGCGCCATTGGCTCCGACACGTTCGCCTATAACAAGGCCAACCAGCTTGCCACCGCCACCGTATCAGGCACCGCCAGCGCCTATGTCTATGACGCGTTCGGCCAGCGCCTGAAATCCACGGTCGGCGCGGGCACACCCGTCATCCAGCAATACGGCATGGGCGGGATGCTCCTCTCTGAAACGCAAGGCGCCGCAGAAACTAATTATGTCTACCTGAACGGATTGCCCATCGCGGCGATCAACACGGCCAGCCCTGCCATCTCTTACGTCCACCCCGACCATCTCGGCACGCCGCAGCGGGCGACCAACAGCGGCCAGAGCATCGTCTGGACGGGCAATTACCAGCCGTTCGGCAGTGTGACACCGACGACCAGCATCACCCAGAACCTGCGCTTCCCCGGCCAGTACGCCGACCCCACAGGCATGTATTACAACATGTTCCGCAACTACAACCCGGCGCTCGGGCGGTATCTGGAATCCGATCCGATTGGGTTGATGGGCGGGATTAACACCTACAACTACGCCCTCAATAATCCTTATAGGTATGTTGATCCAGACGGGCAAAATCCAGTTCTCTTTGCTCTAATGGTTGGAGGTGCTTTGTTGGGCAGTACAACGCCCGCATATGCTCCGGCCCCAAGTGATCCAACACCACCGCCAAAATCTGATGCGCAGATGGTGGCAAATATGTTCGGCGGCGTTGCGATGATGGCTCCAGTCATGCCCGCTGTTCGTGCTGTAAAGTCGATGGCTAGCGGTATGGCAAAAGCCATCAAGGATAGGAGCTGGGGAGCGAGCGGAAAAGGCAAAAACCAACCAGCTGTAAGCTCTCCAGAAGCCAGTAGCACAGCGACAACCGCAGTAAAGGGGGCAAATGGTACGCAGAGGGCTAACCCTGTAAGCACTGGATGCAAAAGTGGAGATTGTGTAAGCACACCGACACGTCAGTATCCTGGAAATGACCCTACGAAAGCTCCAGAGGGTATGGAATGGCGCGGCAGGCCTGGCAGTGCTCCGGGTAGCAAAGACGGAAATTATTACAACCCTAAAACCAATGAGAGCTTACGACCTGACTTAGACCATCCTGATCCAGTAGGCCCCCATTGGGATTATCGTGGCCCAAGTGGAGATTGGTACAGGATCATGCCTGATGGAACAGTAATTCCTAAATAGCGAGGTTAAAATGAAAGATTGGCGGCTTCAAGGACAAGAAAAATTCTTAATGGGGGCTGAGCTATCTTGGGCTAAGTACCTCCCATACCGCCCAGGATGGGATCATGATCACTGCGAGTTTTGCGGAGGAAAATTTTCTCTGCAAGATGGGGACTTTATGGAGGGTTACAAAACAAAAGATCAGTATCATTGGATCTGTCAAAATTGCTTCAATGACTTTTCCCCTGATTTTAAATGGAAAGTTGATCGATAACGTATAGCTAAAAAATAATCAAACCACTACGACCCATTGATTCATAACACCACAACAAGCTGAGGAACTATTTACGCCAACAAGAACCCCACTATTCGGTGAGGCTGCTCAGACGCTTGCACCAGGCGCTGTAGGCCTCCTTCTGTTCAGCCAGATAGTCGTACTGGTCATAAACCTGCCAACTGCCGGGCAGCTTATGGCCGAGCATGATTTCGGCGATGTGAGGTTCGGTCAGCGTTGAAAAATTCGTCCGTGCTGTTTTGCGCAGGTCGTGAACCGACCAGTGCGCCATCTCATATTTCTCGTGTCGGCGCAGCCACTGCATGATGTTGTATGGCAGCTGCAGGGGTGCCCCCGTCCCCATCGGCTCATCTGTGCCGCTGTTGGTGAACAGGTAAGCACTGCCCTTACTCAAGTCGATGGCCTGCCGGATCAGGCTTTCAGTTTCCGGCGTGATGGGGCGCAGCAGCGGCTTACCGGAGTTCTTGCCGAGCTTGTGGTTTCCAGGCGGCACCGTCCAGACCATCGCCCTGAAATCAAAATGCCCCTTCTCGCTCACACGTAGCTCGCCATTGCGGCAGCCATAGATCAGGCAGAGCTTCAGGAAGATCTTGTTCTTGGTTGCCATGCGCGATTGCTCGATGGCCTTCCATACGAGCCTGATTTCATCACTGGACAGGGAGCGAGAGCCCGCGACCTTTTTGATCTGCAGGTCTTCCTTGGCGTTGATATCGGAGAGTGGATGGCTGGGAATGAGCTGGCGCTTTACGCCCCATTTGAGCATCTGCTTGGCATTGACCAGGATGCGGTCGGCGATGCCGGGCCTGACCTTGGCCTGCTGCTCCAGCAGTGCCAGCCATTCATGCAGGGTGACTTTGCCTGCCGGAAGATGGCCGATCTTGGGGAACACATGGATTTCGAAGGAGCGCAGGATTTCGTGATGGCCCTTCTTGTTGCCCTTGCAGTAGGCCGCATACCACTGCCGGAACAGGGACTCCACGGAGTCAGCCTGGAGGATCGCCTGCTTTTCCAACTGCCTGACGACCCTGGGATCATGTCCCTGCTCCAGCTGGGCACGAAGACGCTGCGATTCCGCACGTGCGTCTTTGAGTGACATCAGGGGATAGGTGCCAAGATCAAGACGGCAGGGGCGCGCGTCATAGCGGAAGCGCAGCTGGAAGGTGATTTTGCCCTTGGGCGTGATGCGCACGCTTAAACCGTCGCGGTCTGCCTTCTCTTCCCGGATCGCACGAGGTTTGCCGCTGTTGGCCTTGAGCCAGGTATCCGAGATTGCCATGAGCCCTCCCCGGATTTCGCGTACATAATTTTTCAAGGTCTCCGAAGGGCTGATTTATGTACGCTGCTGTGTACATAAAACATGTGGCTCAGCCTGTCTTCGGATGTCTTTGATTGTCGCGGGTGCTCAGGGATTCTTCAATAAAATCAGTAGATTATTTGAGAATATGGCAGGGCCTGTCGCAGCCTGACCTAGAGGGTAAGGTCGGGGTGGGAAATGATTGCGAAAGTGCGGCGCTTCGCGACTTCGGCGGCCTGGTTGGTCATGGGAAATCGCCTGACTGGGGATTGAAAAAAGGGGCGGTATCATACCTGAAGTCGGGCGGGGACCAAAATCGGGTCCCCTGATATGGATACTAAAGCGTACAAATCTACTCAGCAGCCGGCGAGCTGTCAGTGAAACCCTGCAGTTTTACCGGAGCACGACCCGGCATGCAGGCAACCAGCTCTAACCGTCCTCCCAACGCCTCGACATAACCGCGCAGAGTCGAAATCAACATGTCGCTGCGGTTCTCCACTTTCGAGACATTGGCCTGGCCCATTTCCAATCGCTCGGCAAGGCTTTCCTGGGTAACGTCCAACTGCCGGCGCAAAGCCTGCAGGGTCAACTCCTCACGAATCAGCTCACGGGCTTGCTCCTCTATCCATGCCCTGCGCTCTGGAGAAAAGCTGTCCATCAAATCATCAAGTGTCATTGTCATTTCCCGGCACCTCCTGCCAGATATCTGTCAAATCGCTCATCCGCGCAAGCAATCAAGCCCTTGTAGAAACGCTCCTGATTGACGCCTGCCTTGTCACCTGCGACCAAGACCACGGCGCAGCGGGATGGATCAAATGCGAACACGACGCGCCAAACACAACCATTGGAAGAAAACCGCAGTTCCTTGAGGTTCTGATGGCGAGAGCCTCTCAACGTATCCACCCTGGGACGGCCCAACAGAGGACCGATTTCCCTCAACAGCCCCAGATGCACCGCCAATTGCTCTTTGAACAATTGATCGGAACGCTGCACCTCTTCAGCGAACTCTGTACAAAAATTGACCGCCCACGCCATAAAATACCTCCGAAGGAATATTCCCTCAAGCGACTATTCGCAAGAAGTACGGAGGTAAATGCTGCCCCTCGCGACTAACGGCCCAACAGCAGGTAATTCAACGCCTCCCGGTAAGAATCACGCTCGTTTCTCGTGCGAAATTTCATACACCCCAGGGATTAACGCTGGCCAAATGCCGCATTCGATGGGAACCTTTAAAGCGATGGAGGCGTCCATTCCCCTGCAATGACCGTTGGTCGGGGGTGGTTTCACCGGCAACACGAGCCTGACGGGGCTTCGCTCATGGCGCGCTTTTTCGCCGCCGCTTTTCGCGCACAGATCGCCCGTCGCCTGGAATGGCGACAGCACGGGTATCTGCGCGCCGACGATAAAAAAGGAGTCCGCCTATGGCTGCACGCTATGGCAAGGGGCTGATGGGATGTGCCGCCGCGCTCGTCATCCTGGCCCTGCTGATCCACTGGATCGGCATCGATACGATCGCGCACTACCGCGCCGATCTGTGGTTCTACCTGCAAGCGCACCTGATGCTGGTGCTGCTGTCGATGGTGGCGGCGCTGGCCGTGGGCATTCCCGCCGGCATTGCCCTGAGTCGACCGCACCGGGTCGACCGCGCCGAACGCTTCATGCAGGTTTTCAACATTGGCAACACTGTTCCGCCCCTCGCCGTTCTCGCCATCGCCCTGAGCATCCTCGGCATCGGCGCCGGCCCCGCGATCTTCGCGCTGTTCCTCGCCTCGTTGCTGCCCATCGTGCGCAACACCTACGAAGGCCTGAAAAACGTCCCCGCCTCGCTCAAGGAAGCCGCCACCGGCATCGGCATGACCCCGCGCCAGTCGCTGTATCAGGTCGAGCTGCCGAATGCCGTGCCGATCATTGTCGGCGGCGTGCGCGTGGCCCTGGCGATCAACGTCGGCACCGCGCCGCTGTCATTCCTGATCGGCGCCAACAGCCTGGGCAGCCTGATCTTCCCCGGCATCGCCCTGAACAATCAGCCGCAACTGCTGCTGGGCGCGGCCTGTACCGCCCTGCTCGCCTTGCTGCTCGACGCGCTGGTCAGCCAGTGCAGCCGCCGCTGGCTGGAACGCGGCCTGACCAACTGACCGAGGGATCACCATGAAACGAATCGCCTTGCTCCTGGGCGCGGCCCTGCTGTTCGCAGGATTTGCCCAGGCCGCCGATAAACCGCTGATCCGCATTGGCGCGCGGGTCTTCACCGAGCAGACCGTGCTCGCCGAAATCACCGCCCGCTACCTGCGCCAGCATGGTTTCGAGGTCACTATCACCGGCGGTCTGGGCAGCAACCTGGCCCGCAGCGCCCAGGAAAGCGGCCAGTTGGACATGGTCTGGGAATACACCGGGGTGTCGCTGGTGTCCTACAACCATATCGACGAGCGCATGCCGAGCGCCGAAGCCACCTATGCGCGGGTCAAGGAACTGGACGCGAAGAAGGACCTGGTCTGGCTCGCGCCGTCGCGCTTCAGCAACACCTACGCCCTGGCCTTGCCGCGCAAGGTGGCCGAGGCCTACCCGCAGGTGAACAACATCAGCCAGCTCAACCAGGTGCTGCGCGACGAAGCAGGCAAGACCCACGTCCTGGCCCTCGACACCGAGTTCGCCAACCGCCCGGATGGCCTCGCCGGCCTCACCGAAACCTACGACCTGCAATTCACCCGCAAGGACATCCGCCAGATGGACGCCGGCCTGGTCTACACCGCGCTGCGCAACGGCCAGGTGTTCACCGGCCTGGTGTACACCACCGACGGCCGCCTGAGCGCCTTCGACCTCAAGCTGCTGGAAGACGACCGCCACTACTTCCCCGACTACACCGCCGCGCCGGTGGTACGCAAAGCGGTGCTCGATGCCAACCCCGAGCTGGCCACGCTGCTGAAACCACTGGCCGAGCAACTGGACGACGAGACCATGCGCCAGCTCAACGCCAAGGTCGATGTCGAGCACCAGAGCCCGGGCAAGGTGGCCGACGACTTCCTGCGTGAACACCCGCTGCAAGGAGATGCGCAATGAGCCTGCTGGATACCTTCGCCCATCTCGACTGGGCGCAAGTGCTGCAACTGACCGGCCAGCACGTGGCCCTGGTGGGCATCGCCGTGAGCCTGGCGATTCTCGTCGGCGTGCCGCTGGGCATCCTGATGACCCGCTTCCCCGCCCTCGCCGGCCCGCTCCAGGCCAGCGCCACGGTGCTGCTGACGGTACCGTCGATCGCCCTGTTCGGCCTGCTGCTGCCGTTCTACTCGAAGTTCGGCCAGGGCCTCGGCCCGCTGCCGGCGATCACCGCGGTGTTCCTCTATTCCCTGTTGCCGATCATGCGCAACACCTACCTGGCCCTGACCAACGTCGAGCCGGGCATCCGTGAAGCCGCCCGCGGCATCGGCATGACCTTCGGCCAGCGCCTGCGCATGGTCGAACTGCCGATCGCCGTGCCGGTGATCCTCGCCGGGGTGCGTACCGCCGTGGTGATGAACATCGGCGTCATGACCATCGCCGCCACCATCGGCGCCGGTGGCCTCGGCGTACTTATCCTGACCTCCATCAGCCGCAGCGACATGTCGATGCTGCTGGTCGGCGCCGTGCTGGTGAGCCTCCTGGCCATCGCCGCCGACCTGCTGCTGCAAGCCCTGCAACGTTCGCTGACCCCAGAAGGACTGCTCAAATGATCGAACTCCAGAACCTCTCGAAAACCTTCCAAAGCAATGGCAAGGAGGTCAAGGCAGTCGACTCGGTCAGCCTGACCGTCAACGAAGGCGAGATCTGCGTCTTCCTCGGCCCGTCCGGATGCGGCAAGAGCACCACGCTGAAGATGATCAACCGCCTGATCGAGCCGACCTCGGGCAAGGTGCTGATCAACGGCGAAGACACCACCGGCCTCGACGAAGTGACCCTGCGCCGACGCATCGGTTACGTGATCCAGCAGATCGGCCTGTTCCCCAACATGACCATCGAGGAAAACATCACCGTGGTCCCGCGCCTGCTCGGCTGGGACAAGCAGAAATGCCATGACCGTGCCCGCGAGCTGATGAGCATGATCCGCCTGGAACCCAAGCAGTACCTGCAGCGCTACCCGCGCGAGCTGTCCGGCGGCCAGCAGCAGCGCATCGGCGTGATCCGCGCCCTGGCGGCCGAAGCGCCGCTGCTGTTGATGGACGAACCGTTCGGCGCGGTCGACCCGATCAACCGCGAGATGATCCAGAACGAGTTCTTCGAGATGCAACGGGCGCTGAACAAGACCGTGATCATGGTCAGCCACGATATCGACGAAGCCATCAAGCTGGGTGACAAGATCGCCATTTTCCGTGCCGGCAAGCTGGTCCAGATCGACCATCCGGACACCTTGCTGGCGCACCCGGCGGACGAGTTCGTCAGCAACTTCGTTGGCCAGGACAGCACCCTCAAGCGCCTGTTGCTGGTGCGCGCGGAGGACGCGGCGGACAACGCACCGTCGGCCAGCCCGGAGATGGCGGTGGCCGATGCCCTGGAACTGATGGACGAGCACGATCGCAAGTACGTGGTGGTGACCGATGGCGAGAACCGCGCGCTGGGTTACGTGCGCCGCCGCGACCTGCACCGGCAGCAAGGCGTGTGTGCCGACTACCTGCGGCCGTTCAACGCCACCGCGGCCCATGACGAGCACCTGCGCATCCTGTTGTCGCGAATGTACGAGTTCAACCGCGCATGGCTGCCGGTGCTGGATGCCAACCAGGTGTTTCTGGGCGAGGTGACTCAGGAGTCCATTGCGGCGTACCTGAGTTCGGGTCGGTCTCGCGGGGGCAAGACCAGCATCGTCTCTCCTGCCGAAGCTGCTGTGTAAAACTTGATGGCCTCATCGCCGGCAACGCCGGCTCCCACAGGTTCAGCGTGCATCACGATACCTGTGGGAGCCGGCGTTGCCGGCGATGAGGCCATCAAGGCTGGTCGAAGGATCAGAACCCTACACTGGCCTGCACATAGAAGGTCCGCGGCTCACCCAGGTAGATCCCCGAGTTGTTGTCGCTGGAGCGCGTGTAGTACTGCTTGTCGAAGATGTTCTTCACCCCCGCCGCCAGCTTCAGGTTGGACAGTTCCTTGCCGAAGTCATACCCGCCCCGCGCACTCCAGGTCACATACCCCGGAATGTCGCCATACTGCCCGTCGGCGCTCGGCGTGGTGATGTAGTCACCGGTGAAGCTGCCGTCGGCATTCATCCCGGTACCCGGCGCGCGCTGCTTGGATTGGGCGAAGGCGTCCAGGTTCCAGGTCCAGCGGTCCACCTGGTAGCGCAGGCCGGCATTGACTACCTGGCGCGAGTAGAACGGCAGGTCGCGGCCCTTGAAGCCGGGGATCTCGCCTTCGTAGGTGGCACGGGTATAGGTGAAGCCGGCATTGGCGCTCAGGCCGTCCAGGCGCGGGTCCAGCCCGGCCAGGTCGTAGCGCACCGAGGCCTCGATGCCCTGGTGCTTGGTCGCGCCAAGGTTGGTCCAGCCCACGTCGTTGCTGATGTATTGCAGTTCGTCGTCGAAGTCGATGTAGAACGCGGTCAGCTCGCCGCCCCAATGCTCGCTGTTGTAGCGGGTACCGATTTCGTAGGTCTTGGCCTTTTCCGGCTCCAGGCCGTTGGCGGTTTCGTTGCCGGTGCCGCCCTGGCCGAGCTGGAAGTACTGCAGGCTGCCGAACGAGGTTTCGTAGTTGGCGAACAGCTTCCAGGCATCGGACAGGTGATACATCACGCTCAATGCCGGCAGCGGCTCGTTGCTGGTGATGCTGCGGCTCTTGGCCTGGACACGCACGCCGTTGGTGCCGAGCACCGGACGGTCGTTCCAATCGGTGTTGATGTGCTCGAAGCGGATACCCGGGGTGATGGTCCAGTTGCCGACGTCGATCTTGTCATCGATGTAGTAGGCACTGGCCTCGGTGCCACCGGTACGGTCCTGGTAGACATGACCATCGGAGGTCGGGGTGACCACCGGCACGTTGTTGACCAGCGCCAGGCGGCTGGCCTGTTCGTGCATGGCTTCCTTCAGGTAGCGGTAGCCAACGCTGACTTCCTGGGTGACATCGCCGGTGAAGAACATCCGCGACACCCGCGGCTCGATGGCGAAGGTGTGGTAGCTGCGCGGGAAGGACGACAGGGTCTTCTGGTCGCGGGCGGCAATGGTGCTGCCACGGAAGCTGTCGGTGTAGTAGGTCAGCACTTCGAACTGGGTGACGTCGTCGATCTGCCGCAGGTACTTGAGCGACACGTCCTTGCGCCGGCCGCTGAAGTTGTCGTAGTCACGGTCGGACTGGTACGGGTCGGCATCGAACTGGGCCTGGGTCAGGCCGCCGGGCATGTCGGCCTTGCCGTCGTAGTAGTGGAAGTTCAGCCACAGCTCGTCCTGCTCGGTCGGCGCCCAGTGGGTCTTGAACAGCACGTCGTCGATGTCGTTGCCGTTGTTGCTGCTGCGATAACCGTTGCCGTTGACCCCGGAATACAGCAGCGCAGCGCCGATACCGTTGTCGGCGGTGCCACCGAGAAACGCCGTGTCGATATGCTTCCAGCCGCCGTGGCGGGAGGTTTCCAGGGTGGTGCCGATTTCACCGGTGGCTTTCTCCGGGATCGCCCGGGTCACGAAGTTGATCACCCCGCCGACGTTCTGTGGCCCGTAGCGTACCGAGCCGGCACCGCGTACCACGTCGATGCTGTCGAGGTTGCCGGAGGAAATCGGCGCCATCGACAACTGCGGCTGGCCGTAGGGGGCGAAGGCCGCCGGAATGCCGTCGATCAGCACGGTGGAGCGCGGCGACAGGCGCGAGGTCAGGCCGCGCACGCCGACGTTGAGCGACAGGTCGCTGCCACCGGTGCCGTTGGAGTCCTGTACCTGCACGCCGGGAATGCCCTTGAGCACATCGCGCACATTCATCGCGCCCTGCTCGATCATCGCCTCGCGACGCACCACGGTGCGCGCGCCGGCATGGTTGTGCACCACTGCTTCCTGGGCATCGCCAAGCCAGTCACCGACCATGGAGATATCGGTGGGCGCCAGCTCCAGGGTGCCATTGGCCGCCTGCGAACCAGTCTTCACCGCTTGCAGGACCACCGTGCCCTGGGAAATCTCGTAGGTCAGCCCGCTGCCCTGGAGCAGAGCCTTGAGCGCCTGCTCCGGCGCCAGGTTGCCGGACACCGCCGGGGCCTGCTTGCCCGCCACCAGGTCGGGGCTGAAGAACAGTTGCAGCGAGGTCTGCTGGCCAAGCTGGTTCAGCGCCGTGGCCAGCGGCTGAGCCTGGATGTGGATAGCGGTGGGGGTCGAATCGGCGTAGCTGTTGCCGATGCCGGCACTGACCGCCAGGGCCAGCGCCAGAGGCAGCCAGCGCGAGCGGCCAGCGGAACGCGGAGCATGCTTGTTGTTGTTCACGTCTTCGGGACTTCCTGAGAATGAAAATGCTTGGCAGTTACAAGTCAGGCAGGAAGACGAACAACTGAAAAAATACCTGAATCTATTTTGAAATTATTTCCTGGGAGCCGTCGGCATGGGCCACCACGGTGACCGGCAGGATGCTCGGCAAGGCCCGCAGCAGAGCGTCGGTATCGTCGACGCGGAAGGTACTGCTGAGGCGCAGCTTCGCGGCTTTCGGCGCCACCTTGAGCGGATGTTCGCGATAGCGCGACACCTCTTCGACCACCTGGGCCAGGGACGCGTCGTTGAACACCAGCTTGCCGGAGCGCCAGGCGGTGAGCGCGGCGGCGTCGATCTTGTAGGCCGCGGCGACGTTACCTTCTTCATCTATATGGGAGCCGAGCCCGGCACTGAGCAGCGCCCGGGATTCGCCATGGCCCTGGACCCGTACCGAGCCCTGCTCCACCGCCACCCGGGTCTGGCCGGGGTCGCGGCGCACGTCGAAGCGGGTACCGGTCACGGTGACCGTGCCGTTGCCCGCATCCACCACGAAGGGACGCTCGCTGTCGTGGGCGACGCTGAACATCACCTCGCCCTGCTCCAGGCGGATATCCCGCTGCCCGGCGCTGAAACGCACTTCGAGGCGGGTGCGACCGTTGATCTCCAGGTGGGAGCCATCCGGCAGCTCGACCTGGCGGCGCTCGCCGAGGCCGGTGTGCAACTGTTCGTGGTAGTCGAGCCCGTGTTGCTGCCAGCCCAGCCAGCCCAGGCCCACGGCGGCAGCCATTACCCCGGCGGCCAGGGCCCGCTGCACGAAACGGCGGCGCGGCAAGGTGCTGACCTTGTCCTCCACGCACAACGCCTCCAGCCGCGCCCGGGGCAGCAGATCGCTAGCCTGCCATAGCTCGGCCAGCACGGCGTATTCGTCACGGTGAAGGGGATCCTCGGCCAGCCAGGCCTCGAAGCCGGCCTGCTGCGCGGACGACAGCGGCCCGTCCTGAACGCGGGCAAACCATTCGGCCGCCTGCTCGCGTGCGGCCTCCATCGGCTCGGGACTCACGTCCTGATTCATGAAACCATTCGCCTGACTCATCTCGTCGACACATCCAGGTGCTCGCGCAGATGGCGAAGCGTGCGGATCATATACTTTTCCACCATGTTCCTGCTCAGGCCCATGCGCTCGGCGATCTCCGCCTGGGTCAGACCTTCGAGCTTCTGCCAGACGAACACCCGACGGCAGTTAAGCGGCAACTCGGCCAGTGCCCGCTCGACGCTGTCGGCCAATTGCAGTGCGTTCATGAACGCCTCCGGGTCGTCTTCCACCTGCGGGGTCAGCTCCAGGGCCTGCAGCTCCAGGGACTGGCGGCGGTCTTCGCGACGGTATCCATCCACGGCGATATTGCGCGCGGTCTGGTGCAGGTACGCCCGCGGTTGCACCACCGCGCCCTGCTCGCTTTCCAGAACGCGAACGAAGGCATCGTGGGCGAGGTCCTCGGCCTGCTGGCGATTGCGCAGCTTGCGCGTCCAGGTGCCGATCAGCTCGTGGTAGTGGTCGAGGAAGCCTTTGTGTCGAGACACGGTAGGAAGGTCGTCGTCAGGCAGTGGGAAAGCGCGCGAATAGTAATGTTTCTCGTTAAGCCGGGCAAATCCCTGCTTGGGTCTGCCGATCGAAGGCATCCGGGCGAACGCGGAGAAAATTTTTTCGCGCTGAACACCCCTGAAGCGGGTGGCCATAAATATGAACACTCAGCCGATTGAAACAGCTTTCCGGCGAGTGTCGACAAACGGTCATCTTTAATAAGTGAAGAGTAACTTGGAGCGAAATGCGCCAATTGAAAGGGTGAGTGCCGAAGTTCTGGAAAAGTGAGCACTTTGCCAGCTATTCCACAATTCTTTACGCAACGGCGATCCAGCGGAACATATGGCTGTCACCTGAGTCGGTTATGAAAGGAACACGTCGACAACAGGCCGCCGAGGAGTACGAAAAAGCGACATTTTTAGTTGATCTTGAACCCCTCAGGTCCTAAAGTTCGCGCCGAACGTCCATGCTGGAAACGATCCATCCGGCTCAAGTACTGACGACGAGACAGCAAGGTCACCCGCAGCAGCAATGTATCGCGCGCGGTTGACCTTTTTGCTTTCGGCGACATGCCTTGGGAAGTAGGCGAACCAAAGTGGGGATACGGAGGGCGTTCAGTTGCAGCCACTTATTCATTCAGTTTGCCCATGGAGTTCCCAGGTATGTCGATTCAGGTCGAAGACTACTTTGCGCGTGAAACCTTCCAGAAAATGAAGGCGTTCGCCGACAAGCAAGAAACCCCGTTCGTACTCATCGACACCCAGATGATCAGCCAGGCCTACGACGACCTGCGCGCCGGCTTCGAATTCGCCAAGGTCTACTACGCGGTCAAGGCCAACCCGGCGGTCGAGATCATCGACCTGCTGAAAGAGAAAGGTTCGAGCTTCGACATCGCCTCGATCTACGAGCTGGACAAGGTGCTGGGCCGCGGCGTTGGCCCGGAGCGCATCAGCTACGGCAACACCATCAAGAAATCCAAGGACATCCGCTACTTCTACGAGAAGGGCGTGCGCCTGTACGCCACCGACTCCGAAGCCGACCTGCGCAACATCGCCAAGGCCGCACCGGGTTCGAAGGTCTACGTGCGCATCCTCACCGAAGGCTCCACCACTGCCGACTGGCCGCTGTCGCGCAAGTTCGGCTGCCAGACCGACATGGCCATGGACCTGCTGATCCTCGCCCGCGACCTGGGCCTGGTGCCTTACGGTATCTCCTTCCACGTCGGCTCGCAGCAGCGCGACATCTCCGTGTGGGACGCCGCCATCGCCAAGGTCAAGGTGATCTTCGAGCGCCTGAAGGAAGAAGACGGCATCGAGCTCAAGCTGATCAACATGGGTGGCGGCTTCCCGGCCAACTACATCACCCGTACCAACAGCCTGGAAACCTACGCCGAAGAGATCATCCGCTTCCTCAAGGAAGACTTCGGCGACGACCTGCCGGAAATCATCCTCGAGCCTGGCCGTTCGCTGATCGCCAACGCCGGCATCCTGGTCAGCGAAGTGGTACTGGTCGCACGTAAATCCCGTACCGCCGTCGAGCGCTGGATCTACACCGATGTGGGCAAGTTCTCCGGCCTGATCGAAACCATGGACGAGTCCATCAAGTTCCCGATCTGGACCGAGAAGAAAGGCGAGACCGAAGAAGTGGTCATCGCCGGCCCGACCTGCGACAGCGCCGACATCATGTACGAGCACTACAAGTACGGCCTGCCGCTGAACCTGGCGATCGGTGACCGTCTGTACTGGCTGTCGACCGGTGCGTACACCACCAGCTACAGCGCCGTCGAATTCAACGGCTTCCCGCCGCTGAAGGCTTACTACCTGTAAATGAAAAAAGGGGCTGAGTGATCAGCCCCTTTTTTTGGCCTTGTCCTTTAGGGACCTATCGCCGGCAACGCCGGCTCCCACAAGGATTTGCGGCGTTCGCGATACCTGTGGGAGCTGGCGTTGCCAGCGATGAGGCCCTAGAGACCGCTACACAAGCTCAGCCAAACGCTCCCGATAAGCCCCCGCCAAAGCCCGGATCTCCGGCTGCACCGCCTGCTCCAGCGCCGGCCCGGCCACCCGCAGGAAGTTGGCATTGCCCCCCTCCAGCGCCACCTGCAACCACTTCAGCGCCTCGTCCAGCTCGCCCTGTGCCGCCAGCACTGCGGCATGGCTGAACTGCCCGCGAAAATCCCCGGCCTCGGCCGAACGCCGGTACCAGTCCCGCGCCGCCGCCAGATTGGCCTGGCAGTGCAGTCCTTCTTCCAGATAACGCCCGAGCAGGTTCATCGACTTGGCATGCCCCATCTGCGCCGCCCGCCGGTAGCAGGCCAGTGCCAGTTGATGGTCCTGGGTCACGCCGCGCCCGGTGGCGAGCAGGTTGGCCAGGTTGTAGATGCCCCAGTCCAGCCCGCCATTGGCGGCATGCCGGTAATGCAGCGCCGCCTGGGCTTCGTCCACCTCGCCGCCCCAGCCGTGCTCCAGGCAGCGTCCGAGCATGTTGTGGGCCATCAGGCTGCCCTGCTGCGCGGCAATGCCAAACCAGGTCCGGGCCAACGCCTCGTCACGCTCGATGCCACGCCCATCCAGGAGGATCTGCCCAAGCAATGCCTGGGCCTCGACCGCACCCTTGGCCGAGGCCAGCAACAGCGCCTGAGCCGCCTTGGCCGGGCTTTGTTCAAGCATCTGGCCCAGTTCATCCGAGCCCACCACTTCCTCACGCCGCAACTGGAATGCCATGCCTCAGACCTCGACCCAGCGACGCAGCAGGTTGTGATAGGTGCCGGTCAGTTGCAGCAACGACGGGTGATCCGGCACATCGGCGCTCAGTTGCTGGATGGCGTTGTCCATCTCGAACAGCAGGGCACGCTGGCTGTCCTCGCGAACCAGGCTCTGGGTCCAGAAGAACGCCGCATAACGGGCGCCACGGGTGACCGGGTTGACCCGGTGCAGGCTGGTGCCCGGATACAGCACCATGTCCCCCGCCGCCAGCTTGACCCGCTGCATGCCGTAGGTGTCCTGGATCTCCAGCTCACCGCCGTCGTAATCCTCCGGATCGCTGAAGAACAGGGTCGAGGACAGGTCGGTACGCACCCGCTCGACGCTGCCCTTGGGCTGGCGCACGGCGTTGTCGATGTGGAAACCGAAGTTGCCACCCTCGCGATAGCAGTTGATCAGCGGCGGAAACACCTTGTGCGGCAGCGCTGCCGACATGAAGCGCGGGTTGCTCCACAGACGCTCGACCATCGCCGCGCCGATCTCCTTGGCCAGCGGATGACCTTCGGGCAGTTGCAGGTTGTGCTTGGCCTTGGCCGACTGGTAGCCGGCAGTGATCTTGCCGTCGGCCCAGTCGGTCTGCTCCAGTGCCTCACGGATGCGCAGCACTTCCTCACGGGTAAACAGGCCGGGAATGTGTAAAAGCATGGCGGTTTGGCACCTGAACGGAAAAAGTTGCCAATGGTATTGATTCTTATCTGACCGCCACAAGCCCTTGCCGAGGGACGGACATTGATCCTTGGCAAAATTCCGTGAAAAAGGTGTAAAGAATGTAAATGCAAGGCTTTCTCAATTGTGAGTGCCAATCAGTTGCTCTTATATTCCGCCCCCTCGAAACCTTGGGAGGGGGTCCACCTGATGTCGCGTCAATTCGTTCCAGCCACTGTCAGTTCACCGCGCTTGCTCGCATCCGCCATCGGTGTCGCCATCACCGCCACGTCCGCAGCGCACATGGCCTATGCCGACGAGCCCGTCACCGACAAGGCGGCTGGTCCCATGACCCTCGATGCCACCAGCATCAATGCCCAGGCCGAACCGGCCAGCACCGAATACAAGGTGGAGAAGGCATCCTCGCAGAAATACACTGCTCCGCTGATCGACACCCCGCGCTCGGTCACCGTGGTTCCGCAGCAAGTCCTCAAGGATACCAATGCCCTGACCCTGCAGGACGCCCTGCGCACCGTGCCGGGCATTACCTTCGGTGCCGGTGAAGGCGGCAACCCGCAAGGCGACCGTCCGTTCATCCGCGGCTTCGACTCGCAAAACGACACCTACATCGATGGCGTGCGCGACACCGGCGCACAGAGCCGCGAGCTGTTCGCCGTGGAATCCATCGAAGTCAGCAAGGGCCCGAACTCCGCGGTCGGCGGCCGTGGCGCTGCAGGCGGCAGCATCAACCTGGTGAGCAAGAAAGCGCACCTGGGCAACTCCTTCGACGGCGGCTTCACCTGGGGCTCCGACCAGACCCAGCGCTACACCTTCGACGGCAACTACCAGTTCACCGACAGCATCGCCGGTCGCCTGAACCTGATGAGCCACGAAAGCAACGTCGCCGGTCGCGACAAGGTCAACTACGACCGCTGGGGCATCGCCCCGTCCCTGGCCTTCGGCCTGGGCACCGATACCCGGGTCAACCTCGACTGGTACCACGTCGAAAGCGACGACCTGCCGGACTCCGGCGTGCCGTACTCGATCCCGGCCGGCGGTAGCGCCGCGCGCACCTCGGCTGACCCAAGCAAGCCGATCGACGGTGGCGACAGCAGCAACTTCTACGGCCTGACCAACCGCGACTTCCGCAAGGCGCGCACGGACATCGCCACCATCGCTGTCGAGCACGACCTGACCGACGCGCTGACCATCAAGAACACCCTGCGCCACGGCAACTCGATGCAGGACTACATCCTCACCCAGCCGGACGACAGCCAGCGCAACGTCAACAACGGCAGTGTCTGGCGCCGGGCCAACACCCGGGTGGGCAACACCGCCACCACCACCAACCAGACCGACCTGTTCGGCGACTTCTACATCGCCGGCTTCAAGAACAGCTTCTCCACCGGTATCGAACTGAGCCGCGAAGAGAGCAAGCGTTCGAGCTACAACGTCAACACCGACACCACGCCACTGACGCCGATCACCTCGACTACGCCGTCCAGCACCAACTGCACCGTCGGCACCATCGCTTCCAGCGGCTACAACTGCACCTCGCTGAGCAACCCGAACCCGGACGATCCGTGGAACGGTACGATCTCGCGCAACTACGCCGGCACCACCACCAAGAGCAAGACCCGTGCGATCTACGTGTTCGACACCCTGGAGCTGAGCCCGCAGTGGCTGGTCAACATGGGCCTGCGCTACGACCACTTCGAGACCGAGTACCGCACCTACACCGCCAACGGTGCCACCAGCGTCAGCGCCAAGGGCGTGCGCGCCGAAGGCGAGGACACCAGCGAGTTCTTCACCGGCCAGTTGGGCCTGGTGTGGAAACCCGCCGACAACGGCAGCATCTATGTCTCCTACGCCACCTCGGCCACCCCGCCGGGCGCCATGCTCGGCGAAGGCACCGAGAACAACCCGCTGGGCGGCACCACCGACCGTTCGGGCAACCTGCTGTCCAGCGACCTGGAGCCGGAAGAAACCACCAACTACGAAATCGGTACCAAGTGGGACCTGCTGGACAACCGCCTGTCCCTGACCGGTGCGGTCTTCCGCACCGAGAAGGACAACGCCCGCGTCCAGGTCGATGCCACCACCTACGAGAACGTCGGCACCACCCGCGTCGACGGCGTCGAGCTGTCGGCCAGCGGCAAGATCACCGACAAGTGGCAGGTCTTCGCCGGCTACACCTACATGGAAGGTCGCCAGATCGATGGCGGCGCGATGGGCAAGGCCAACGATGGCAATCAACTGCCTAACCTGCCGAACAACGCGGCCAGCCTGTGGACCACCTACCAGGTCACGCCGAAGCTGACCATCGGCGGCGGCGCCTTCTACACCGACGAGGTCTACGGCAGCGTGGCCAACACCACCATGGTCGACAGCTGGGTCCGCTACGACGCCATGGCCGCCTACAAGCTGACCAAGAACGTCGACCTGCAACTCAACGTGCAGAACCTGACCAACGAGGTCTACTACGACAAGGCCTACAGCACCCACTTCGCCAACCAGGCGGCGGGTCGTACCACACTGCTGACCACCAGCTTCCACTTCTGACGGACGCTGCAGGTCCAGCCCCGCTCATTCAGGTGAGCGGGGCTTTTGTGTATCAAGGCATAATGCGCGACTAATTCGCATTCCCAGACGTATCAGGTGATCGATGTGTTGAAAAAGACGCTGTTCCAATTGCACTGGTTCTTCGGCATCACCGCCGGGCTGGTGCTCGCGCTGATGGGCATCACCGGCGCAGCGTATTCGTTCCAGGATGAGATCCTCCGGGCCATCAACCCGCAGGTGCTCAAGGTCCAGGTGCGCGAGGGCGGTGTGCTGGCGCCGGCCGAACTGGTGCGCCGGGTCGAGGAAACCGAGGGCAAGAAGGTTGCCATGCTCTGGGTCGAGACCCACAGCGACGCCGCCGCGCGGGTCTTCTTCACCCCGCCGCCGGGTGAACGCCGTGGCCAGCTGCGCTACGTCGATCCCTACACCGGTGCCTTCCAGGGCGATGTGGTGGGCCAGGACTTCTTCAACCTGATGCTCAACCTGCACCGCTTCCTCACCATCGGTGACACCGGCCGGCAGATCACCGGCGCCTGCACCCTGATCCTGGTGTTCTTCTGCCTGTCCGGCCTGTACCTGCGCTGGCCGCGCCAGGCACTGAACTGGCGGGTCTGGCTGACCCTCGACTGGGCCAAGAAAGGACGTGCATTCAACTGGGACCTGCATGCGGTGTTCGGCACCTGGTGCCTGCTGTTCTATCTCCTGTTTGCCCTGACCGGCCTGTTCTGGTCCTACGAGTGGTACCGCGAGGGGTTGAACAAACTGCTGGCGGACAAGCCACCGGCAGGCCAGCAACAAAAGAAACGCGGCGAAGGACGCGGCGGCCATGGCGGCCCGCCTAAGCCCGACACCAACGCTCCGGCGCTGGTGGTGGACTACGACGCCATCTGGGCCAGCCTGCAAAAGGCCGCCGGACCGGGTCTGGCCGCCTATAACCTGCGTCTGCCGCCGGCGGGAGGACAGCCGGCGATGCTCTTCTATCTACTGGACGATGCCGCCCACGAACGCGCCCTCAACACCCTGACCCTCGACCCGGCCAACGGCCAGGTGAAACGCCAGGAGGTGTACAACGACAAGTCGTTCAAGGCGCAGTTGCTGACCAGCGTCTATGCCCTGCACGTCGGCAGCTACTGGGGCCTGACCGGGCGCATCCTGGTAACCATCGCCAGCCTGAGCATGCCGCTGTTCTTCGTCACCGGCTGGCTGCTGTACCTCGATCGTCGGCGCAAGAAGCGCCAGGTCCGCGCAGCCCGCAGCGGCCTGGTCCAGGGCAGCGGCCAGGCCGACAGCTGGCTGGTGGGTTTCGCCAGCCAGAGCGGTTTCGCCGAACAACTGGCCTGGCAGAGCGCCGGGCAATTGCAGGCCGCCGGTCTGCCGGTGCGGGTGCAATCGCTGGCCAGCCTGAGCGAGGACGATCTGCGTCAGGCCGGGCGTGCGCTGTTCGTGGTCAGTACCTTCGGCGATGGCGAAGCGCCGGACAGTGCCCGTGGTTTCGAACGCAAGGTGCTCGGCCAGCCGTGGTCGCTGGAAGGGTTGAACTACTCGCTGCTGGCCCTGGGCGACCGTCAGTATCCGCACTTCTGCGGCTTTGCCCGGCGCCTGCACGCCTGGCTCGGCGAACGCGGCGCCCACGCCCGCTTCGCCCCGATCGAGGTGGACAGCGCCGACCCGGTGGCCCTGCAACATTGGCAGCAACAGCTGGCGGAACTGAGTGGCAGCAGCGTAGTACCGGTATGGCAGGCGCCGGAGTTCGCGCCGTGGACCTTGAATCGCCGCGAGCTGCTCAACCCTGGCAGCCAGGGCCAGCCGGTATTCCTGTTGGGGCTGAACCCGCCCTCGCCTGCGCAATGGGAGGCCGGCGATCTGGTCGAGATCATCCCGCGCCAGGCTCCGGCCACGGTGCAGCGCTTCCTGCAAGGGCTCGGCCTGGATGGCAATAGCGAAGTCCAGGTCGCTGGCCTGGGCGAATCCCTGGCTGCCGCCCTCGCCGGCCGCCAGTTGCCGGTCAGCCGCGAACACCTGGTCGGCCTGCATGCGCAGGCGCTGGTGGATGCGCTGATTCCGCTGGATGCCCGGGAATACTCCATTGCCTCGATCGCCGCCGACGGCGTGCTGGAACTGATCGTGCGCCAGGAACGGCATGCCGATGGCAGCCTGGGCCTCGGCTCCGGCTGGCTGACCGAGCATATGGCGCTGGGCGACAGTGTCAGCCTGCGCCTGCGGCGTAACAGCGGCTTCCATCTGCCGGCCGAGTCGGTGCCGATGATCCTGGTCGGCAACGGCACCGGCCTGGCCGGGCTGCGCAGCCTGCTCAAGGCGCGAATCGCCAGCGGTGAACAGCGCAACTGGCTACTGTTCGGCGAGCGCAATGAAGCCCATGACTTCCACTGCCGGGAGGAGTTGCAAGGCTGGCTGGCCAATGGTGACCTGGCGCGGCTGGACCTGGCGTTCTCGCGGGACCAGGCGGAGAAGGTCTATGTCCAGGACCTGCTGTTGCAGCGCGGCGAAGAACTGAAGCGCTGGCTGGAGGAAGGTGCGGCGATCTATATCTGCGGCAGCCTGCAAGGCATGGCTGGCGGAGTGGATGCGGCGCTTAACGGATTGCTCGGCGAGGCGGCGGTCGAGGAGTTGATCGAACTGGGGCGGTATCGCCGGGACGTTTATTGAGATGCTGAGGGCCTCATCGCCGGCAACGCCGGCTCCCACAGGGTTTGGTGGTGCACAAAAATCCTGTGGGAGCTGGCGTTGCCAGCGATGAGGCCCTCAAGGGCTCAGTGAAGCTCGAAACTATCGGCATCCAGATTGGCCGGGAAGCGGGTCCGGTACGCCGCCAGGTCCGCCGAACTCAGCACCACGGTAAACACCCCGTCCGCCTCCCCGGCACTCAACAGGCTTTCGCCCTGGAAATCCAGCACCTGGCTGTCGCCGGTATAGGCAAAGCCCTTCCCGTCCGTCCCCACCCGATTCACCGCTGCCACATAGCACAGGTTCTCGATCCCCCGCGCCGGCAACAGCCGGTTCCAATGCTGGCGCCGCGCCGCCGGCCAGTTGGCGGTGTACAGCAGCAGGTCGGTGTCCTGGGCATCGCGGCTCCACACCGGGAAACGCAGGTCGTAGCAAATCAGCGGACGTACCCGCCAACCCTTGAGTTCGAACTGCACCTGGCGCTCGCCCGGGGTGTAGTGCTTGTGCTCGCCGGCCATGCGGAACAGGTGGCGCTTGTCGTAGTGCAGGATCTCGCCGTCCGGCCGCGCCCAGAGCAGGCGGTTGCGGTGGCTGCCGTCGGCGGCCTGGATGATCACGCTACCGGTGATCACTGCATCGATGCGCTTGGCCTGGGCCTTGAGCCAGGCATAGGTCGGGCCGTTCTCCGGCTCGGCAAGACGCTCCGAGTCCATGGAAAAACCGGTGGTGAACATCTCCGGGAGGATCACCAGGTCGGCGCCCTTGGCCTGGTCGAGCAAGGCCTCGAAGTGCTCGTAGTTGCCCTGGCGGTCCTGCCAGACCAGGCTGGTCTGGACCAGGGCGACGCTCAGGTTGGGCAGGCTGCTCAGATCGCGCATAGTTTTTCCGCTGCCTCGCGCAGCGTCTCCTCGCGTTTGGCGAAACACAGGCGCACCAGGCGCTGTTCGGCAATGGGTTGCTGGTAGAACACCGACACCGGAATGGTCGCCACGCCGTGCTCGCGGGTCAGCCACAGGGCCATGTCGACATCGTTGAGGTCCGGGCGAATGGCCGAGTAGTCCACCAACTGGAAATAGGTACCCGGCGACCGGCGGAACTGGAAGCGCGATGGCGTCAGCAGGTCGCAGAACAGGTCGCGCTTGGCCTGGTAGAAGGCCGGCAGTTCGTCGATATGCTCCGGATGCTCGGCCATGAAATCGGCCAGCGCCCATTGCAGCGGGGTCACGCCGCAGAAGTTGACGTACTGGTGGACCTTGCGCAGCTCGGCGCTCAGCGCCGGGGGCGCGATCACGTAGCCGGTCTTCCAGCCGGTAACGTGGTAGGTCTTGCCGAACGAGCTGACCACGAAGGCACGCGGGTACAGCGCCTCATGGGCCAGCACGCTGGCATGGGCGACGCCGTCGAACACCAGGTGCTCGTAGACCTCGTCGCTGATCAGGTAGATGTCGCGCTCGGCGATCAGCGCGGCCAACTGGTCGAGGTCGGCCCGGGTGATCAGCGCACCGCTGGGGTTGTGCGGCGAGTTGATGATGACCATGCGGGTTTTCGGGCTCAGCGCGTCGCTGAACTTCTGCCAGTCGATGCTGAAGTCCACCGGGTCCAGTTGCACATGCACGCAGCGGCCACCGGCCAGTTCCACCGAAGGCTCGTAGCTGTCGTAGCTGGGGTCGAAGACGATGACTTCGTCACCGGCGCGGATCACTGCCTGGATGGCGCAGAAGATGCCTTCGGTGGCACCGGGAACGATGGTCACCTCGTGATCGGCATCGACGTTGACGCCGTAATGCCGGGCGATCTTCGCCGCCACTTGCTGGCGCAAGGCGGGCAAGCCGGTCATCGGCGAATACTGGTTGTGCCCGGCGCTGACATGCCGCCCCACCGCATCGAGCAGTGCCTGCGGGCCATTGAAGTCGGGAAATCCCTGGGACAGGTTCAACGCACCGGTTTGCACGGCGAGCTGGGACATGGTGGTGAAGATGGTCGTGCCGACATTCGGCAGCTTGCTGCTGATCATGAAGCCCTCTTTCCTGCGGAACCGGCTCAGGTGCGGTGGTCACCGAGCATAGCGGATCGACGGGTCAGGAAAAAGCTTGTAACACAGGGTCGGCGGGGGGCGCTGACCGGGATCAACAAGACCGCGGCGCAGGGACCAGCCCTGCGCCGCTGCGAGCTTACTTGCGCTTGTCCTTGCGCTTCTTCTCGGCCTTCTTGTGGTGCGACATCAACCGGCGCTTCTTGTTGACCTGGCGGTCGGTGAGGGTGTTCTTGTTGCCCTCGAACGGGTTGTCGCTGCCCTTGTACTCGATGCGGATCGGCGTACCGACCAGCTTGAGCACACGGCGGTAGGTGTTTTCCAGGTAACGCGAGTAGGAACGCGGGACCTTCTCCACCTGGTTGCCGTGGATCACGATGATCGGCGGGTTGGCACCACCGAGGTGGGCATAGCGCAGCTTGATGCGGCGGCCGTTGACCATCGGCGGCTGGTGCTCGCTGACCGCGTCTTCGAGGATCTGGGTCAGGCGGCTGGTCGGCCAGCGGGTGACCGCCGACTTGAACGAGTTCTGCACCGACTGGTACAGGTTGCCGACGCCAGTGCCGTGCAGGGCCGAGATGAAGTGGATGTCGGCGAAGTCGACGAAGAACAGCCGGCGCTCCAGCTCGGTCTTCACATAGTCACGCTCGCTCGGCTGCATGCCGTCCCACTTGTTCAGGGCGATAACGATGGCGCGACCGGCTTCGAGGGCGAAGCCCAGCAGGTTGAGGTCGTGGTCGACCACGCCTTCGCGGGCATCCATGACGAAGATCACCACGTTGGCGTCCTTGATCGCCTGGAGGGTCTTCACTACCGAGAACTTCTCGACTTCCTCGTGGATCTTGCCGCGTTTACGCACACCGGCCGTGTCGATCAGGGTGTACTTCTCTTCGTTGCGCTCGAAGGGAATGTAGATGCTGTCGCGGGTGGTGCCGGGCTCGTCGTAGACCACCACGCGCTCTTCACCGAGCATGCGGTTGACCAGGGTCGACTTGCCGACGTTGGGGCGACCGATGATGGCGATCTTGATGCCATCCTTCTCGCTCGGGCCGGGAATGCGCGTGGCTTCCTCGCCTTCGGCGACGTTCTCGTCGAGGGACTCTTCTTCCTGGTCGCGCGGCACGTCGCCGAGGACGATTTCCATCATCGCGTTGATGCCGCGGCCTTGCGAGCCGGCCACCGGGATGGCGTTGCCCATGCCCATCGGGGCGAATTCGGCGCGGGCGGTATCCGGATCGATGTTGTCGACCTTGTTGGCCACCAGGAACGACTGTTTGTTCCGCTTGCGCAGGTGCTCGGCGATCATCTGGTCGGCGGCGGTCAGGCCGGCGCGTGCGTCGACCAGGAACAGCACGTAGTCGGCTTCTTCGATGGCCATGAGCGACTGCTCGGCCATCTTCTCGTCCATGCCCGCCTCGTCACCGGTGATACCGCCGGTGTCGATCAGGATGAAGGTACGGCCCTGCCAGCGCGCTTCACCGTACTGGCGGTCGCGGGTCAGGCCCGAGAGGTCGCCAACGATGGCGTCGCGGGTCTTGGTCAGGCGGTTGAACATGGTGGACTTGCCGACGTTGGGGCGACCCACCAGGGCGATTACGGGAACCATGCGGCTCTCCAATTGCTTAATTTCAAAAAATACAAAGGCCGCTGCGGGGCAGCGGCCGAATGTGTCGGGCAACGTCTCTCGACGTCGCGGCCCGGGACCCGAAGGTCCCAAGCATAGACTTACTTGATGGTCAGCGCCTCGAGGGTACCGCTGTTGCCATACACGTAGATCATGTTGCCATCGACCAGCGGACGGGCACGCAGGCCATCGCTGTCGATACGCTCGCGGCCGACGAAGCGACCGTCCACCTGGCTGAGCAGGTGCAGGTAACCTTCCAGGTCACCGACCGCCACGTAGCTGGAGAACACTTCCGGCGCCGACAGCTGGCGACGGGCCAGTTGGTCGTTGCTCCACAGTGCCGAGGACGAACGCTCGTCGATACCTTCGACAGTGCCCGAAGCCTCGCTCACGTAGACGTTGCCGAAGCCTTGCGCCACGCCGGTGTAACTGGAGGCATCGCGCTGCCACAGGACACGGCCGGATTCCAGGTCCAGGCCAGCGACACGGCCCTGGTAGGTGGCGACGTACAGGGTGCCACCGGACAGCAGCAGGCCGCCGTCGATGTCCACCACGCGGTCCAGTTCCGAACGGCCTTGCGGGATGGCTACACGCTGCTCCCACACCGGCACGCCGTTGCTGGTATCCAGGGCGATGACCTTGCCGCTGGACAGGCCGGCGACCGCCAGGTGGTTGGTCACGATCGGCGCGCCGGTACCACGCAGGGTCAGGACTGCCGGGGTGCTGTCGTAGATCCAGCGACGGTCGCCAGTAGCGGCGTCGAGGCCGATCAGACGGTCGTCCTGGGTCTGTACCACTACCACGTCACCGTTGGTGGCAGGCGGGGCCAGCACTTCGCTGGTCACGCGAGCGGTCCATTTCTCCTCGCCGGTGCTGGAATCCAGGGCAATCACCTCGCCCTTGATGGTGCCCAGCAGGACCATGCCGTAACCCACGCCGACCGCGCCGGAGATGGGTTTTTCCAAGTCCTTCTTCCAGACCACGTCGCCATTCATGCGGTCCAGCGACATGACCACGCCGGTCACGTCGGAGGCGTAGATGCGATCGTTCTCGATGGCCGGAACCAGCATGTTCCAGGTCTCGCCCTGACCGTCACCGATCGAACGGCTCCACTGCTTCTGCAACACCACCTCTTCGGTGAACTTGGTCAGCTCGGCCGGAGGCAATTCCTTCTTGCTGTTGCTGCTGCAACCCGCGGCCAGAATGGCCAGGGTCAGCACTGCTGCATGTTTCCAACCGATCACGTCACGCATCCCCTTTGGCCAGGTCGTCGAGCTTGAGTTGCAGGCCACCTACCGCGTCGTCGTCGGACAGTGCGGCCTTGGCTTTTTCATATGCAGCATGGGCGTCATCGGCGCGGCCCAGTTGTACCAGCAGGTCGCCTTTCAGCTCTTCGCGGGTGGCAACGAATGCCTTGTCGGTATCGCCATCGAGCAGCTTCAGGGCCTCGTCGGCCTTGTTCTGCGCGGCCAGCACGCGGGCCAGGCGCTGACGGGCGATCTCGCCCAGGGTCGCGTCGGCCGGCTTGTCGTAGACGCTCTTCAGTTCGGCGACGGCGTCGTCCAGCTTGCCGCTTTCAACCGCGACCTTGGCGACGAACAGGCTGCCGTACTGGGCATACGCGGTGCCGCCGAACTCGCTCTTCAGCTTGCCCGACAGCTCGGCGACCTTGGCCGTGTCCGGGGTCCCGGTCGGCGTCAGGGTAGTTTCCAGCAGAGCCTGATAAAGGTTCGAGGCGCCTTGCGACTGGTTGTTCTGGTACTTGTGCCAGGCCTGCCAGCCGAACACTGCGACCAGGGCCAGCAGACCGCCGGTTACCAGTGGCTTGCCGTTGCGCTCCCACCAGTCCTTGACCGCGGCCAGTGTTTCATCATCGGTACTCGACACCCCAATACTCCTTTCGACAATTCGGCTGCGGGCGCTTCAGGCCTGCGCGAGGGAAGCTTCCAGGTGCTCGGCCAGAGCATCCCAGGCAATGTTTTGTTGTTCGCCCTGACCACGCAGGGGCTTGAAACCTACCACTTGTTGCGCCAGTTCGTCCTCTCCGAGGATGAGGGCGTACAGGGCGTTGCTCTTGTCGGCCTTCTTGAACTGGCTCTTGAAGCTGCCGGCACCGGCATTGACCTGCAGGCGCAGGTTCGGCAGCCGGTCGCGCAGGCGCTCGCTCAGTTGCAGGGCGGCCAGTTCGGCAGCGTCGCCAAAGGCACAGAGGTAGACATCGACCTGACGGGAGATCGACTCCGGTACCAGTTCGAGGGTTTCCAGCAGCAGGATCAAGCGCTCGATACCCATGGCGAAACCGACGCCCGGGGTCGGCTTGCCGCCCATCTGCTCGACCAGACCGTCGTAGCGGCCACCGGCGCAGACGGTGCCCTGGGCGCCGAGCTTGTCGGTGACCCACTCGAACACGGTCTTGCTGTAGTAGTCGAGACCACGCACCAGCTTGGTGTTGATCACGTAGGGAATGCCGGCGGCATCCAGGCGCGACTTGAGGCCTTCGAAGTGAACCCGGGACTCTTCGTCCAGGTAGTCTTCCAGCTTCGGTGCGCCGACCAGGGCGGCCTGGGTACCGGCGTCCTTGCTGTCGAGGATGCGCAGCGGGTTGCTCTTCAGACGGCGCTGGCTGTCTTCGTCGAGCTGGTCGAGACGGGCCGAGAGGAATTCCACCAGGGCGTCACGGTAGCGGGCACGGGCCTCGCTGGTGCCCAGGCTGTTCAGCTCCAGGGTGACCGCATCGCGCAGGCCCAGCAGGCCCCACAGGCGCCAGGTCAGGGCGATCAGCTCGGCGTCGATGTCCGGGCCGTCGAGGTTGAACACCTCGATGCCGATCTGGTTGAACTGGCGGTAACGGCCTTTCTGCGGACGCTCGTGGCGGAACATCTGGCCGATGTACCAGAGCTTCTGCACTTCGCCATTGCCGCTGATGCCGTGCTCGAGCACCGCACGCACGCAGGACGCGGTGCCTTCGGGGCGCAGGGTCAGGGAATCGCCGTTGCGGTCGGTGAAGGTGTACATCTCTTTTTCGACGATGTCGGTCACTTCACCGATGGAACGCTTGAACAGCTCGGTGAACTCGACGATCGGCATGCGGATCTGGCGATAGCCGTAGGTATCCAGCAGACCGGCGACGGTGCTTTCGAAATAACGCCACAGGGGCGTCTGCTCGGGCAGGATGTCGTTCATGCCACGGATGGCTTGCAGCGATTTGCTCACGAAAGGTCCTTAACGAAATCTGTAGCGGTCAACCGCGGGCAATCAATGCCGCGTCGGCCTCGGCCTTCTCGGCCGCTTTCTGGCGGATGAGCTTCTCGAGGTCATCCACCAGGTTGTCATTGGTCAGCTTCTGCGCCGGCTTGCCGTCGATGTAGATCAGGTTCGGCGTGCCACCGGTCAGGCCGACATGGGCCTCCTTGGCTTCGCCGGGACCGTTGACCACGCAACCGATCACCGCAACGTCCATCGGCACCAGCAGGTCTTCCAGACGGCCTTCGAGCTCGTTCATGGTCTTGACCACATCGAAGTTCTGCCGCGAGCAGCTCGGGCAGGCGATGAAGTTGATACCACGGGAACGCAGGTGCAGCGACTTGAGGATGTCGTAGCCGACCTTCACTTCCTCGACCGGGTCTGCCGCCAGGGAAATGCGGATAGTATCGCCAATCCCGTCGGCGAGCAGCATACCGAGGCCGACCGCCGATTTCACCGTGCCCGAACGCAGGCCACCGGCTTCGGTGATGCCCAGGTGCAGCGGCTGGACGATCTGCTTGGCCAGCAGGCGGTAGGCTTCGACCGCCATGAACACGTCGGAGGCCTTGACGCTGACCTTGAAGTCCTGGAAATCCAGACGATCGAGGTGCTCGACGTGGCGCATTGCCGACTCCACCAGTGCAGCCGGGGTCGGTTCGCCGTACTTTTTCTGCAGGTCCTTTTCCAGGGAACCGGCGTTGACGCCGATGCGGATCGGGATGCCACGGTCGCGGGCGGCATCGACCACGGCGCGGACACGGTCTTCGCGACCGATGTTGCCCGGGTTGATACGCAGGCAGTCCACGCCCAGCTCGGCCACGCGCAGGGCGATGCGGTAGTCGAAGTGGATATCGGCGACCAGCGGCACGCTGACCTGCTGCTTGATACGGCCGAAGGCTTCGGCGGCGTCCATGTCCGGTACCGAGACGCGGACGATGTCGACGCCGGCATCGATCAGGCGGTTGATCTGCGCCACAGTGGCGGCAACGTCGTTGGTATCGGTGTTGGTCATGCTCTGGACGGCAATGGGAGCATCGCCGCCGACAGGCACGTTACCGACCCAGATTTTCCGGGATTCGCGACGTTTGATCGGAGATTCGCCGTGCATGACTTATTGCCCCAACTTCAGGCGAGCGGTTTCGCCACTGGTGAACGGTGCGATATCGACGGCCTGGCCGTTGTAGCTCACCTGCGCACCGCGGGCGACGCCCAGGCGTACCGCGAAGGGAGGCTTGCCGGCCAGCTCAAGGTTTTCGCCCTTGCGCTTGATACCGCTGTACAGAACCTTGCCGTTGCCGTCGGTGACCGAGGTCCAGCAGTCGGCGGTGAACTGGATGTTGACCTGGCCACTGCCAGCTGGGGCGGCAACCGGGGCTGCAGGTGCTGCTGGAGCTGGAGCTGGAGCTGGAGCTGCCGCAGCGACCGGGGCGGTCACGGCCGGAGCAGCCGGGGCGACGGGCGCGGCAGGGGCAGGAGTCGCGGCGGCATGGGCAGCCGGTGCGGTGGCGGCTGGAGCAGCAGGCGCAGTGGTCGCGGCTGGCGCTGTGGCTACAGGCGCGGCTGGAGTGGTCAGAGGCAGCGGCGCGGTTTCAGTCGCCGCCGGGGCCTGCTCGGTGACCGGGGCAGCGCTTTCAGGCTGCTGGCCAGCGCTCACGGCCTGGTCTTCCGGCTCGTCCAGCGGATGAATCTGGGTGGTGCCGTCGGCACTCTCCACTTCGATATGTTCCGGCGCGGCGCTGAACAGGTCCCTGGAGGCGTTGGCGCTCTGGTCTTTCCACCAGACGAAGCCACCACCGACCACGACCACCAGCAACAGCAGGCTGACGATGCGCAGGATGTTGTGGGAGAGGCGTACCGGCTCCTCGATGCGGCCCAGGGCATGCACGTCGCTGCCTTGGGCGTGGGTGCCGGTGCAGAGGTCGAAGGACTGCACCAGGGCGGCCTGGTCCATGTCCAGCAGTTTGGCGTAGGCGCGGATATAGCCGCGGGCAAAGGTATGCCCCGGCAGCTTGTCGAAGGCGCCGGCCTCGAGGTTGTTCAGGGAGGTTACGGTCAGGTTGAGCTTGCGGGCCACTTCGGCCTGCGACCAGTCCCTGCTTTCACGGGCCTGACGCAGGATCTCACCGGGATTTTCGCGAGTTGCTGCTGCTTCGGGATGCGCCGCTTTCATCATTGCTCCGACAGGTATTGCTGATATTCCGGCGTACCGGGATAAAGTCGCTGTAATTGCAGGCCCAGTTCGGTGGCCTTGGTCCGTTCTTCGAAGACGGTTGCCAGGCGATTGCCAAGCAACAGGCTGCGGGCGCTCGGTTCACTCAGACGGCTGTGCCGGTCGTAGAACTCGCGAGCTGGCACATAATGCCTGTCTTCGTAAGACATCTCAGCCATTTCCAGCAACGCGCGGGGTTGCTGGCGGTTGAGACGTAAAGCCTTTTCCAGGTATTCCCGCGCCTGGTCGCGCTGGCCCATGCGCAGGGCCGTCAGCCCGAGGTTCTCAAACACCCGGGACCGCTCAGGATACAGGGTATCGGTCGAGGCTTGGCGAAACATCTGCTGCGCCTTGGCAAATTGCCCCTGCGCATAGAGAAAACTGCCGTAGTTGTTGCGAATCCGCGGGTCATGGGGCTGGGCCGAAAGGGCCTTGCGGAAGTGCGTGTCGGCCAGTGTCGTCTCGCCTTCCTGCTGGAACACCAGGGCCAGGGCCGCATTGACATCGGCGTCGTTGCCACCGAGTTCGAGGGCCTTCTTCAGTGGCACCTTGGCGCGCTCGGTGTAGCCCTGCTGCAGGTAGCCCAGGCCCAGTTGCACATAGGCCTGCCGGACCTCTTCACGCCCCTTGCCGGTGGCCTGCGGGTCGGAACTGCCGGAGCTGACGCAGCCGCACAGCAGCGTCGTCAACAGAACAAGCGGCAGCGCGGCGCGCAGGGTCATGGCAAGCCTCGTCTCAGTTGCCCGCCGCGCCGCTGGAATCGGCGTCGGCGTTCAATTGCCGCACGGCGATGTAGCGCTCACTGCGACGAGTACGGTCCATCACCTGACCGACCAGTTGACCGCACGCCGCGTCGATATCTTCGCCACGGGTGGTGCGCACGGTCACGTTGTAGCCGGCGTTGTGCATGTAGTCCTGGAAACGGCGGATCGCGTTGTTGCTCGGACGCTCGTAACCGGAATGCGGGAACGGGTTGAACGGGATCAGGTTGATCTTGCACGGCACGTCCTTGAGCAGCTCGGCCATTTCCTTGGCGTGTTCGAGCTGGTCGTTGACGTCCTTGAGCAGGGTGTACTCGATGGTCAGCACACGCTTCTCGCCCAGTTCGGACATGTAGCGCATGCACGAGTCGAGGACGACCTTGAGCGGGTACTTCTTGTTGATCGGCACCAGTTCGTTGCGCAGCGCATCGTTCGGCGCGTGCAGCGACAGGGCCAGGGAGACGTCGATGTGCTTGGCCAGCTCATCGATCATCGGCACCACGCCGGAGGTGGATAGGGTCACCCGGCGCTTGGAAATGCCGTAGCCGAGGTCGTCCATCATCAGGTGCATGGCGGCGACCACGTTGTCGAAGTTCAGCAGCGGCTCGCCCATGCCCATCATCACCACGTTGGTGATGGCGCGGTCGATGGTGGCCGGCACGGAGCCGAACGACTTGTTGGCAATCCACACCTGGCCGATGACTTCGGCGGCGGTGAGGTTGCTGTTGAATCCTTGCTTGCCGGTGGAGCAGAAACTGCAGTCCAGGGCGCAACCGGCCTGGGACGATACGCACAACGTACCGCGCTTGCCCTGGGGGATGTAGACGGTTTCGACACAACTGCCGGATGCCACGCGCACGACCCACTTGCGGGTGCCGTCTGCGGAGATGTCCTCGCTGACCACTTCGGGGCCGCGAATCTCGGCGCAGTTCTTCAGCTTTTCGCGCAGCGCCTTGCCGACGTTGGTCATGGCGTCGAAATCATCGACGCCAAAGTGGTGAATCCATTTCATTACCTGACCGGCACGGAAGCGCTTCTCCCCTATCGAGTCGAAGAACTTTTCCATTTCCGGCTGGGTCAGCCCCAACAGGTTAGTTTTGCCAGTAGATGTCGTCATGGATTCACCCTCACTCGTCAGCCGTGGCTTAGCGAGTGGTTACCTCGGTAGCTGCGAAGAAGTAAGCGATTTCGCGAGCGGCAGCGGCTTCGGAGTCCGAACCGTGGACGGCGTTGGCGTCGATGGATTCGGCGAAGTCGGCGCGGATGGTGCCTGGAGCAGCTTCTTTAGGGTTGGTAGCGCCCATCAGCTCACGGTTGCGAGCGATGGCGTTCTCGCCTTCCAGAACCTGGACAACGACCGGACCGGAAGTCATGAAGGCAACCAGGTCACCGAAGAAGCCGCGCTCTTTGTGCTCGGCGTAGAAGCCTTCGGCTTCGGCCTTGGACAGTTGCTTGATTTTCGAAGCGACGATTTTCAGGCCGGCTTCTTCGAAACGGGTGGTGATCTTGCCGATCACGTTCTTGGCAACGGCGTCAGGCTTGATGATGGAGAAAGTACGTTGAACAGCCATGGTGTAACTCCAGAAACAGTAAGTGATGCGAAAAATTAAACCCGCGAATTATACGCGGGTTCCGGGGGATTGCCTAACCTGCCGAGTGCGCTCAGTCGGCTTCTTCGATCCAGGCGGCCTGGATGGCTTCCAGGACCTTCTCGCCACCGCGCGCCGGATCGTCGTTGAAGTCTGGCAATGCCAGCACCCAGCGATGCAGATCGACGAAATTCAGGTAGCGAGGATCGACTTCCGGCTTGCTTTCGGCAAGCTGGATAGCAATTTCAAGTACATCAATCCATTTCAGGCTCATGGTCGGCTCCAGGATCAATGCGGCGCTTCGGCGGCGTGGTTGAGCGAGTACTTCGGAATCTCGATGGTCAGGTCTTCTTCGCCGACCTTCACCTGGCAGGCCAGGCGCGACTGCGCTTCCAGGCCCCAGGCCTTGTCCAGCATGTCTTCTTCCAGCTCGTCGGCTTCCTCGACCGTGTCGAAGCCCTTGCGCACGATGCAGTGGCAGGTGGTGCAGGCGCACACGCCGCCACAGGCGCTTTCGATCTCGATGTGGTGGTCATGGGCCAGTTCGAGAATGGAAGTCCCCGGTGCTGCCTCGACGGTCAGGCCGTCCGGACAGAACTTCTCGTGGGGCAGAAATGTAACCTGCGGCATCAGTTGTCCTCGATCTCATTCAGGTTGCGCCCGGCCAGTGCGGCTTTGACCGTCGAATCAAGGCGTCGGGCGGCAAAGGCATCGGTCACCTGCGACAGACGCTTGGTCTGCTGCTCGATGGCCGCGCCATCGGTGCCGTTCATCAAATCACGCAAGTCTTGCATTTGTTGCTCGATCGCCAGGCGCTCCTCGGCGTCCAGCAGGCGCTCGCCATCGGCATCGAGGGCACCCTGCACCGCTTCCAGCAGGCGTTCGGCGTCGACCTGGTGCTCGCGCAACTGGCGCGCCACCTTGTCATTGCCGGCATGTTCGAAGGAGTCCTTGAGCATGCGGGCGATCTCGCCGTCGGTCAGGCCGTAGGACGGCTTGACCTGGATGCTCGATTCCACGCCCGAACCCAGCTCGCGGGCAGACACGCTGAGCAGGCCGTCGGCGTCGACCTGGAAGGTCACGCGGATCTTCGCCGCACCGGCGACCATGGCCGGAATACCGCGCAACTCGAAGCGCGCCAGGGAACGACAGTCGCTGATCAGCTCGCGCTCGCCCTGGAGCACGTGGATCATCATGGCGCTCTGGCCGTCCTTGTAGGTGGTGAACTCCTGGGCACGGGCGACCGGAATGGTGGTGTTGCGCGGAATCACCTTTTCCATCAGCCCGCCCATGGTTTCCAGGCCCAGGGACAGCGGAATAACGTCCAGCAGCAGCAGTTCGCCGCCTTCACGCTGGTTGCCGGCCAGGGTATCGGCCTGGATCGCGGCACCAATGGCGACCACCTGGTCCGGATCGATATCGGTCAGCGGCTGGCGACCGAACAGCTCGCCAACGGCACTGCGCACACGCGGTACGCGGGTCGAACCACCGACCATGACCACGGCGCTGACTTCTTCCAGCTCGACACCGCTGTCGCGCACGGCGCGGCGGCAGGCCTTGAGGCTGCGGGCGATCATCGGCTCGATCAGCGCATCGAAGGCAGCGCGGGTCAGCTCGGCCTGCCAGCCGTCGTAGCTCACGCTCACGACTTCAGCGTCGGTCAGCGCTTCCTTGGCCGCGCAGGCGGTCTCCAGGAGGCGGCGCTGGGCGCTCGGGTCGAGATCGGAGGACAGCCCGGCGGACTCGATGATCCAGCTGGCGATGGCGTAGTCGAAATCGTCGCCACCCAGGGCGGTATCACCGCCGGTAGCCAGCACTTCGAATACCCCGCCAGTCAGGCGCAGGATGGAAATATCGAAGGTACCGCCGCCCAGGTCATAGATGGCCACCACGCCTTCGGCGTTCTGGTCCAGACCGTAGGCCACGGCAGCAGCGGTCGGCTCGTTGAGCAGGCGCAGCACGTTGAGACCGGCCAGACGCGCGGCATCCTTGGTGGCCTGGCGCTGGGCGTCGTCGAAATAGGCAGGAACGGTGATCACCGCGCCGACCAGTTCACCGCCGAGGGTGGCCTCGGCGCGCTGGCGCAGGACCTTGAGGATGTCTGCCGAGACTTCCACCGGGCTCTTCGGCCCCTGGACAGTGTCGATGAACGGCATGTGCGACTCGCCGCCAACGAAGCGGTACGGCAGTTGCTCGCCGAGCTGCTTGACGTCCGCCAGGCCACGGCCCATCAGGCGCTTGACCGAGAGGATGGTGTTCAGCGGGTCCGCCGAAGCCGCCTCGCGGGCACCGTGGCCGACGTCGATGCGATCGGCGTGGTAGCGCACTGCGGACGGCAGGATGACCCGGCCTTCGGCATCGGGCAACGGAGCGGAAAGACCACTGCGCAGGGCAGCGACCAGCGAATTGGTGGTGCCAAGGTCAATACCCACGGCCAGACGGCGCTGGTGGGGTTGAGGGCTCTGACCGGGTTCGGCGATCTGCAGTAGGGCCATGCTTATCTGAATACCAAAGGTGCCGCCAGCGGCGGCACCGGGTTAATCGTCGAGGCGCTCTTCCAGCTGGCGCACTTCGTAGGCGAGCTTGTCGAGGAACTGCATGCGGCGCATCAGGCGCTCGGCCTGCTCACGCTGCGCGGCGTCGTTCCAGCACGCGGCGAACTCCTCGTTGAGGGCGTCCTGGGCAACCTTCAGGCGGCGCTTGAAAGCGGCCACGCCATCGAGGTCGGCACTGTCCTGCAGGTCTTCGAGCTCTTCGCGCCATTGCATCTGCTGGAAGAGGAACTCGGGATCGTGGACGGTGACTTCCTGCGGCACTTCATGGCCGCCGATCGCCAACAGGTAACGCGCCCGACGGGGCGCGCTCTTGAGGGTCTGGTAGGCCTCGTTGAGACCGGCGGAACGCTCCAGCGCCAGGCGCTGCTCACGCTCGGAGGCATCGGCGAAGCGATCCGGGTGCACCGCGCGAGCCAGCTCGCGATAGCGGCTGGCCAACTGGTCGAGGTCCAGACGGAAGTCCGGTTGCAGGTCAAACAGGGCGAAATGACAAGGAGTACCCACGCGCAGCCTCAAACGTTGAAGCTTTCGCCGCAGCCACACTCACCGCGCACGTTGGGGTTGTTGAACTTGAAGCCTTCGTTCAACCCTTCCTTGACGAAGTCCAGTTCGGTGCCGTCGAGGTAGACCAGGCTCTTCGGGTCGATGATGACCTTCATGCCATGGCTTTCGAAGACCTGGTCTTCGTCGTTCGGCTCGTCGACGAACTCCAGCACGTAGGCCAGACCGGAGCAGCCGGTAGTACGGACGCCCAGGCGAATGCCGTCACCTTTGCCGCGTCCTTCGAGGGAGCGCCGCACATGGTTGGCGGCGGCTTCTGTCATGCTGATAGCCATCGGGACTCCTTGACCTGCTACAGGCGGGTTAGATCAAACCTTTCTTCTGCTTGTAATCGCGAACGGCCGCCTTGATGGCGTCTTCAGCGAGTACCGAGCAGTGGATCTTCACCGGCGGCAGGGCCAGTTCTTCGGCCAGCTGGGTGTTCTTGATGGTTTCGGCTTCGTCCAGGGTCTTGCCCTTCATCCACTCGGTGGCGAGGGAGCTGGAGGCGATGGCCGAACCGCAGCCGTAGGTCTTGAACTTGGCGTCTTCGATGACGCCCTGCTCGTTGACCTTGATCTGCAGACGCATCACGTCGCCACACGCCGGGGCGCCGACCATGCCGGTGCCTACGTCCGGGTCTTCGGCGTTCATCTTGCCGACGTTGCGTGGGTTTTCGTAGTGGTCGATGACCTTTTCACTGTATGCCATGGTGCAATTCCTTCCTCATCAGGGAGCCGCTCTTGCCGGCGACTACTTAGTGCGCAGCCCACTCGATCTTGGAGATGTCGACGCCGTCTTTGAACATATCCCACAGCGGCGACAATTCGCGCAGCTTGGTAACGGCCTCGCAGACTTTCTGCGCGGCGTAGTCGATTTCTTCTTCGGTGGTGAAACGACCGAAGGTGAAACGGATCGAGCTGTGCGCCAGTTCGTCGTTGCGGCCCAGGGCGCGCAGGACGTAGGACGGCTCGAGGGATGCCGAAGTACAGGCGGAACCGGACGAAACGGCCAGGTCCTTGAGCGCCATGATCAGCGACTCGCCTTCGACATAGTTGAAGCTCAGGTTCAGGTTGTGCGGGATACGCGCGGTCAGGCTGCCGTTGACGTACAGCTCTTCCAGGCCTTGTACCTGCTTGAAGAAGCGGTCGCTCAGGGCCTTGATGCGCACGTTCTCGCTGGCCATCAGCTCTTTCGCCACGGCGAAGGCTTCGCCCATGCCGACGATCTGGTGGGTGGCCAGGGTGCCGGAACGCATGCCGCGCTCGTGACCGCCGCCGTGCATGGCCGCTTCCAGGCGCACGCGAGGCTTGCGGCTGACGTACAGCGCGCCAATGCCTTTCGGGCCATAGGTCTTGTGGGCGGAGAAGGACATCAGGTCGACTTTCAGCTTCTGCAGGTCGATCTCGACCTTGCCGGTGGACTGAGCGGCGTCGACGTGGAACAGCACGCCGCGGGAGCGGGTCAGCTCACCGATGGCAGCGATGTCGTTGATGGTGCCGATCTCGTTGTTCACGTGCATTACCGAAACCAGGATGGTGTCGTCACGCAGGGCGGCTTCGACCAGTGCCGGAGTGATCAGGCCGTCTTCGCCCGGCTCCAGGTAGGTAACCTCGAAGCCTTCGCGCTCGAGCTGGCGAGTGCTGTCCAGGACCGCCTTGTGCTCGATCTTGGAGGTGATGATGTGCTTGCCCTTGGAGCCGTAGAAGTGCGCAACGCCCTTCAGCGCCAGGTTGTCGGATTCGGTGGCGCCGCTGGTCCAGACGATTTCGCGTGGATCGGCGTTGACCAGATCGGCGACCTGGCGGCGGGCGTTCTCGACCGCTTCCTCGGCCTTCCAGCCGAAGACGTGGGAGCGCGAGGCCGGGTTACCGAAGTTCCCGTCGACCAGCAGGCATTCGCTCATCTTCTGGGCGACGCGTGGGTCGACCGGAGTGGTCGCGGAATAATCGAGGTAGATCGGCAACTTCATTGAATATCTCCTATCAGGCAGGCACGTCGCTCGTTCGACACGGTCAATCGACGGCGGACGTTTCAATCTTGTCCAGTGGGGCACGGCCGGCTACGCGGCGCTGATCCTGGCGCAGGGCGACTTCCTGGACCTCACGGCGGGTCACGAGGTCGGCCAGGCTGATTCCGCTGAGGAATTCGTGGATCCGGGCACTGAGGTCGCACCACAGGTGGTGGGTCAGGCAGGTGTCGCCAGCGTGGCAATCACCGAGCCCCTGGCAACGGGTGGCATCGACCGATTCGTTGACCGCATCGATCACCTGGGCTACCTGGATGCTTTCCATCACTCGCGAGAGCTGGTAGCCGCCACCCGGGCCGCGCACGCTGGAAACCAGGTTGCTGCGGCGCAGCTTGGCGAACAGCTGCTCCAGATAAGAAAGGGAAATGCCTTGGCGCTCGGAGATGTCGGCCAGGGAGACCGGCCCGTTTTGCGCGTGCAATGCCAGGTCGAGCATGGCAGTCACGGCGTATCGGCCTTTAGTAGTCAGTCGCATGGCTATTTGATACCACGGGGTTACAGGATGTGTGCGAGTATGCGATTCCCGAGTGTTTAAGTCAACTATAAAACCTAGTGCTTTAGTCGGGATTGAGCCTGAACGGCGGCGCAGATCATAGCAAAGTCGGGGCGCGATCACACGCCCCGATTTACCGGCGACCTGTCAATGCGTCGGCGCGTCGCTGCGTACCTCGCCCTTGACGCAGGCGAAGTCTTCTTCGTGCAGGGCCGGCAGCTCCTTGGCGCAGTAGTCGCTGCCGAGCTTGGTCAGCGCACCGCACATGTCTTCCAGGCGTCCGTCGACCGCCTGCAGGTGGTCGAGCAACTGACCAATGGCGCGAGCCACCGGGTCCGGCATGTCTTCGCTGACGCCGTAGGCATCGAAGCCGATCTTCTCGGCCATGGCCTTGCGCCGCGCTTCCTGCTCGCCGTCGCTCTTGACGATGATGCGTCCGGGAATACCTACCGCCGTGGCACCGGCCGGCACCGCCTTGGTCACCACCGCATTGGAGCCGATCTTGGCCCCGGCGCCGACGGTGAACGGTCCCAGCACCTTGGCTCCGGCACCAACCACCACGCCATCTTCCAGGGTCGGGTGACGCTTGCCCTTGTTCCAGCTGGTGCCACCCAGGGTCACGCCCTGGTACAGGGTGACGTCATCGCCGATCTCGGCGGTCTCGCCGATGACGATGCCCATGCCGTGGTCGATAAAGAAGCGCCGACCGACCTTGGCCCCCGGATGGATCTCGATGCCGGTCAGCCAGCGCCCGAAGTTGGACACCAGGCGAGCCAGCCACTTCCACTCTTTCTTCCACAGGCAATGCGCCGCGCGGTGCAGCCAGATCGCGTGCATGCCCGGATAGCAGGTCAGCACCTCAAAGGCATTGCGTGCCGCCGGGTCACGGTGGAAAACGCTTTGGATATCTTCACGCAGACGCTCGAACATTTACTGATCCTTCCGCTTGTGCGCATCGCCCCGGGCCGCTTTCTGGGTTTCGGTGAGGATGCCGCGCAAAATACTCATTTCCGAACGATTCACCGCACTGCGCCCGAACAGGCGACGCAGACGCGGCATCAGGTGCTTGGGCTTGGCCGGATCGAGGAACCCGATCTGCACCAGGGTGCTTTCCAGGTGTCCGTAGAACCGCTCCATCTCGTCCATGGTGGCCAGTTCCTCGGCCACTTCGTCCTTGTCCGTCTTCACCACCTGCGGCTCGCGGGCCAGCCAGGCGGTACGAACCTCGTAGCTCAGCACCTGCACCGCCGCCGCCAGGTTCAGCGAGCTGAAGTCCGGGTTGGAGGGGATATGCACGTGGTAGTGACATCGCTGCAGCTCTTCGTTGGTCAGGCCGGCGTGCTCACGACCAAAGACCAGGGCCACCTCCTCGCCTTGCGCCGCTCGCCCGACGGACTCGGTCCCGCACTCGCGAGGATCGAGCATCGGCCACGGCAGGCTGCGGCTGCGGGCGCTGGTGCCGACCACCAGGGTGCAGCCGACCAGGGCCTCTTCAAGGGAACCGACCACTTGCGCAGCGGCCAGCACATCATCGGCGCCGGAAGCACGGGCGCTGGCCTCGGAGGAAGGGAAATCGGCGGGATTCACCAGCACCAGGCGCGACAGTCCCATGTTCTTCATGGCACGCGCAGCCCCGCCGATATTGCCGGGATGACTGGTACAGACCAGGACGACACGAATATTTTGCAGCACGTCAGGCGCTCACAGACATGAAATCAGGGGGAGCAAATCTTACAGAAGCGACCGGCGTAACGCCACGTAAGCAAATGTTGCCCCACTCCTCCGGAACTTTTCTGATAGACTGTGCGGCTTTCATTTCTTTAAAACTCAGGTGAAACGTCCATGCAGCCCATGCTGAATATCGCGCTGCGCGCCGCCCGCAGCGCCAGCGAACTGATTTTCCGCTCAATCGAACGCCTGGATACCATCAAGGTTGATGAGAAGGACGCCAAGGACTACGTGTCCGAGGTCGACCGCGCAGCCGAGAAGGTCATCATCGATGCGCTGCGCAAAGCGTATCCGAACCACGCCATCCAGGGCGAAGAGACCGGTCTGCATGCCGGCAGCGGCGAAGGTGAAGACTACCTGTGGATCATCGATCCGCTGGACGGCACCACCAACTTCCTGCGTGGCGTTCCTCACTTCGCAGTCAGCATCGCCTGCAAATACCGTGGCCGCCTCGAGCACGCCGTGGTCCTCGACCCGGTTCGCCAGGAAGAATTCACCGCCAGCCGCGGCCGTGGCGCCCAGCTCAATGGCCGTCGCCTGCGCGTCAGCTCGCGCACCAGCCTGGAAGGCGCCCTGCTCGGCACCGGTTTCCCGTTCCGCGACAACCAGATGGAATACCTGGACAACTACCTGGGCATGTTCCGCGCCCTGGTCGGCCAGACCGCCGGCATCCGCCGCGCCGGCTCCGCCAGCCTGGACCTCGCCTACGTAGCCGCCGGTCGTTTCGATGCTTTCTGGGAATCAGGCCTGTCCGAGTGGGACATGGCGGCAGGCGCCCTGCTGATTCAGGAAGCAGGCGGCCTGGTCAGCGACTTCACCGGTGGCCATGACTTCCTCGAGAAGGGCCACGTGGTTGCGGGCAACATCAAGTGCTTCAAGGCGGTACTGACGGCGATCCAGCCGCACCTGCCGCCTTCGGTAAAGCGCTGAGTTTCAGCTGAAAACAAAAAAGCACCTTTCGAGGTGCTTTTTTTTGGCCCTGCCAATTACCAGAATTGATGGCGCCTGTTCCGACCTCATCGCTGGCAACGCCAGCTCCCACAAGCTTCGTGTACACCGCCGAACCTTGTGGGAGCCGGCGTTGCCGGCGATGAGGCCAGCAGCCTCACCACCTACTGCCCCGGTTGGGCCTGCCCCAGAATCAGATTCCCCTGCTTATCCAGCGGGATCTGCGAACCCGGATCACGCTCCATGCGCACCTGCCCGACCTTGTCGCCGATGGTGTACTTCACGTCATACCCGACCACCTTCTCGCTCACGTCATTGACCGTGTTACAGCGAGTCTGGGTGGTGGTGTAGGTATCGCTGTTCTGCATGTGCTCCTGCACCTTGTTGCCGGCATAACCGCCACCGACCGCACCGGCCACCGTGGCGATCTTCTTGCCGGTGCCGCCGCCGATCTGGTTGCCCAGCAGACCACCAGCCAGCGCACCGACCACCGTACCGGCGATCTGGTGCTGGTCCTGCACCGGTTTCTGACGAGTGACCGTGACGTCCTTGCAAACTTCCCGTGGCGTCTTGACGGTCGTCTTGACCGGTTGCACACCCACTACCTGGGCGTACTCCGGGCCGTTGTTGACCAGGCTGTAGGTCGCGACAGCACCTCCGGCAGTCACACCGACAGCACCCAGTACCGCACCCACGAGCATCGACTTGTTCACGTGAACCTCCTGATTTACCTGCGGGACTTACCCGCGCTTCTCCCAGCCTTGGAGCAAAAAAAAGGGCGCGAGTTCAACACTCGCGCCCTTCTCTTCCGCCAACGGCGTAGGAAAAATCCTTATGGACGGTCGTCCACACCTTCGGTTTTAGCCGGAGGAATCAGGTCTTCACTGCTCAGGTTCAGCCAGATCAGCACCACGTTGGCGATGTAGATCGACGAGTAGGTACCTGCCAGAACACCGATGAACAGTGCCAGGGAGAAGCCGTACAGGTTGTCGCCACCAAATACCAGCAGCGCGGCGATGGCCAGCAAGGTCGAGACCGAGGTCGCCACGGTACGCAGCAGGGTCTGGGTGGTCGAGATGTTGATGTTCTCGATCAGCGAGGCCTTGCGCAGCACGCGGAAGTTTTCGCGAACCCGGTCGAACACGACGATGGTGTCGTTGAGCGAGTAACCGATGATCGCCAGCACCGCCGCCAGCACCGTCAGGTCGAAGGTGATCTGGAAGAACGACAGGATACCCATGGTCACGACCACGTCGTGGATCAGCGAGATGATGGCACCCACGGCGAACTTCCATTGGAAGCGGAACGCCAGGTAGATCAGGATGCCGCCCAGTGCCAGGAGCATGCCGAGGCCGCCCTGGTCGCGCAGTTCCTCACCCACCTGCGGGCCGACGAACTCGACGCGCTTGACCGTGGCCGGGTTGTCGCCGCCCACTTTCTTCAGCGCGTCGGCCACCTTGTTGCCCAGTTGCGGGTCATCACCCGGCATGCGCACCAGCAGGTCGGTGGTCGCGCCGAAGCTCTGCACCACCGCCTCGTGGAAACCGGACTTGACCAGCTCTTCACGCACCTGGCCGAGGTCGGCCGGGCGCTCGTAGGTCAGCTCGATGAGCGTACCGCCGGTGAAGTCCAGGCCGAAGTTCAGGCCCTTGTAGAACCAGCTGCCCAAGGCCAGCACGGTAAGGAGCATGGTGATGGCGAACGCAACGTTGCGCACGCCCATGAAGTTGATCGTACGTAGCATGGCAGCCCCTTAAATCCACAGCTTCTTGAAGTCACGGCCGCCATAGATCGCGTTGACGATCGCCCGGGTAACCAGGATGGCAGTGAACATCGAAGTAACGATACCCAGCGACATGGTCACCGCGAAGCCCTTCACCGGGCCGGTGCCCATGGCGAAGAGGATGCCGCCGACCAGCAGGGTGGTCAGGTTGGCGTCGAGAATCGCCGCATAGGCGCGGTCGAAACCTTCGTGGATGGCGCGCTGGACGGACATGCCATTGGCGATTTCCTCGCGGATCCGCGAGAAGATCAGCACGTTGGCGTCGACCGCCATACCCATGGTCAACACGATACCGGCGATACCCGGCAGGGTCAGGGTCGCGCCGAGCAACGACATCAGGGCCAGCAACAGGACCATGTTGCCCGCCAGGGCGACGGTGGCGATCAGGCCGAAGAAGCGATAGATGGCCATGATGAACAGCGAAACGAACAGCATGCCCCACAGGGACGCATCGATACCCTTGGTGATGTTGTCGGCACCCAGGCTCGGGCCGATGGTGCGCTCTTCAGCGAAGTACATCGGCGCGGCCAGGCCACCGGCACGCAGCAGCAGGGCCAGTTCGGACGATTCGCCCTGGCCGTTCAGGCCGGTGATGCGGAACTGGCTGCCCAGCGGCGACTGGATGGTCGCCAGGCTGATGATCTTCTTCTCTTCCTGGAAGGTCTGGATGGCCACGTCCTTCTCGACGCCGTCGACCACCTGCTTCTCGTAGCGGGTGACCGGACGCTGCTCGATGAAGATCACCGCCATGCTGCGCCCGACGTTGCTGCGGGTCGCACGACTCATCAGCTCGCCGCCGTGGCCATCGAGACGGATGTTCACCTGCGGACGGCCGTGTTCGTCGTAGCTGGCCTGGGCATCGGTAACCTGGTCACCGGTGATGATCAGGCCACGCTCGACCAGCGCAGAACGACCGCCTTCACGGAACTCGAATTGCTCGGTAGTGGCTTTCGACGCACCAGGCTCGGCGCCCAGGCGGAATTCCAGGTTGGCGGTCTTGCCGAGGATACGCTTGGCTTCGGCGGTGTCCTGCACGCCCGGCAGCTCGACCACGATGCGGTTGGCGCCCTGACGTTGAACCAGCGGCTCGGCGACACCCAGCTCGTTGACGCGGTTACGTACCGTGGTCAGGTTCTGCTTGATCGCGTATTCACGGATTTCCGTGATCTTCGCCGGGGAGATGGCCAGACGCAGCACCGAGAGATCGTTACGCTCGGTGGTGGTCATGTCGAAATCGTTGAAATTCTTGCGGATCAGGCTGCGGGCCTGTTCGCGGGTCGCGTCGTCGGAGAAGCCCAGCTGGATGCCACCATCCTGCTGCGGCAGGCTGCGGTAGCGGACTTTCTCTTTGCGCAGGAGGCTCTTGACCTCGCCTTCGTAGACTTTCAGGCGCGCGGCCATGGCCTTGTCCATGTCCACTTCGAGAAGGAAGTGCACACCACCGGACAGGTCCAGACCCAGCTTCATCGGATGAGCACCGACGTTGCGCAGCCATTGTGGAGTGGTCGGGGCCAGGTTCAGCGCCACCACATAATCATCGCCCAGTGCCTTGCGCACGACATCCTTGGCTGGAAGCTGATCTTCCTGCTTGGTCAGGCGCACCAGTGCCGCCTTGCCGTTTTCGCCCAGGGTAGCGGCCTTGACCGCGATCCCGGCATCACCCAGCGCCTTGCTGACGCGATCCAGATCGGCCTGGCTGACCTGCAGCGCAGTGCTTGCGCCGCTGACCTGCACAGCCGGATCGTCAGGGTAGAGGTTGGGAGCGGAATAAATAAAACCGATCGCCAATACCGCCAGGATCAGTACGTATTTCCATAGAGGAGTTTTGTTCAGCATCACGCCGCCCGTTCAAGACGCGGGGCGCCTTGCGCGCCCCGTCGATTGGTAAAAAACGTAACTCAGATCGCTTTCAGCGTTCCTTTTGGCAGGGTGGCCGCGATGGCACCCTTCTGGAACTTCAGTTCGACCGAATCGGATACTTCCAGTACCACGAAGTCATCGCTGACCTTGACGATCTTGCCGGCGATACCGCCGTTGGTGACCACTTCGTCACCCTTTTGCAGGGCGCTCAGCAGGTTTTTCTGCTCTTTGGCACGTTTGGCCTGTGGACGCCAGATCATCAGGTAGAAGATGACCAGGAAACCGACCAGGAAGATCCATTCGAAACCGGTACCGGCCGGGCCGGCAGCAGCGGCAGGGGCTGCGGCGTCCGCGTAAGCGGCAGGAATCAGAAAGCTCATTTAGCACTCCAGTTGCAGAAGTTGTGTTTGTCAGGATGGCAAAACATCAATCCAAAGGCGGCACGGGAAGTCCGCGTTTGGCATAAAAGGCGTCGACAAAGGCGGCCAATGTACCTTGTTGAATAGCCTCGCGCAAACCAGCCATAAGGCGCTGGTAATGACGCAAGTTGTGGATTGTATTCAACATGGCGCCGAGCATTTCGCCGCATTTATCCAGGTGATGCAGATAAGCGCGGGAGAAGTTCTGGCAGGTGTAGCAGTCGCAGGTCGGATCCAGGGGCGAATCATCATGACGATGGAACGCGTTACGGATTTTCAGCACGCCGGTGTCGATGAACAGATGACCATTGCGCGCATTGCGCGTGGGCATCACGCAATCGAACATGTCGACGCCGCGGCGCACACCCTCCACAAGATCCTCCGGCTTGCCAACACCCATAAGGTAACGAGGTTTGTCAGCCGGCATCTGGCCCGGCAGGTAGTCGAGCACCTTGATCATCTCGTGCTTCGGCTCGCCTACCGACAGACCGCCGATGGCCAGGCCGTCGAAGCCGATCTTGTCCAGGCCTTCCAGGGAGCGCATGCGCAGGTCCTGGTGCATGCCGCCCTGGACGATGCCGAACAGCGCCGCGGTGCTGTCGCCGTGGGCGTTCTTCGAGCGCTGGGCCCAGCGCAACGACAGCTCCATGGAAATGCGCGCCACGTCTTCGTCGGCCGGGTACGGCGTGCATTCGTCGAAGATCATCACGATGTCCGAGCCCAGGTCGCGCTGCACCTGCATCGACTCTTCCGGGCCCATGAACACTTTCGAGCCGTCCACCGGCGAGGCGAAGGTCACGCCTTCTTCCTTGATCTTGCGCATCGCGCCCAGGCTGAACACCTGGAAACCGCCGGAGTCAGTGAGGATCGGGCCTTTCCACTGCATGAAATCGTGCAGGTCGCCGTGGGCCTTGATCACCTCGGTACCCGGGCGCAGCCACAGGTGGAAGGTGTTGCCGAGGATGATCTCGGCGCCGATGGCCTCGATGTCCCGCGGCAGCATGCCCTTGACCGTGCCGTAGGTGCCCACCGGCATGAACGCCGGGGTTTCCACGGTGCCACGGGGGAAGGTCAGGCGGCCGCGACGGGCCTTGCCGTCGGTGGCCAGCAACTCGAAGGACATACGACAGGTGCGACTCATGCTTGATCCTCGGGCCCGCGTGGCGCCGGATTGCGGGTGATGAACATGGCATCACCGTAACTGAAGAAGCGGTACTCGTTGCTCACGGCGGCGGCGTAGGCGGCCATGGTTTCCGGGTAGCCGGCGAAGGCCGAAACCAGCATCAGCAGCGTGGACTCGGGCAAATGGAAGTTGGTGACCAGGGCATCGACCACATGGAACGGCCGGCCCGGGAAAATGAAGATGTCGGTATCGCCGCTGAACGGCTTGAGCACGCCATCCCGCGCCGCGCTCTCCAGCGAACGCACGCTGGTGGTGCCCACCGCGACAACCCGGCCACCGCGAGCACGACAGGCCGCCACTGCATCCACCACATCCTGGCCGACTTCCAGCCATTCCTTGTGCATATGGTGGTCTTCGATGCGCTCGACGCGCACCGGCTGGAAAGTCCCGGCGCCGACATGCAGGGTCACGAAGGCGGTATCGACGCCCTTCTCGGCGATCTTCGCCAGCAGGTCCTCGTCGAAATGCAAGCCGGCGGTTGGCGCGGCCACCGCACCGGCGCGCTCGGCGTAGACCGTCTGATAGCGCTCGCGGTCGGCGCCCTCGTCGGGGCGATCTATATAAGGAGGCAACGGCATATGCCCGACGCGGTCCAGCAGCGGCAGCACCTCCTCGGTGAAACGCAGCTCGAACAGCGTGTCATGGCGCGCCACCATCTCGGCCTCGCCACCGCCGTCGACCAGGATCTGCGTCCCTGGCTTCGGCGCCTTGCTCGAACGCACGTGGGCCAGCACGCGATGGCTGTCCAGCACCCGCTCCACCAGGATCTCCAGCTTGCCGCCGGACGCTTTCTGGCCGAACAGCCGGGCCGGGATCACCCGGGTGTTGTTGAACACCATCAGGTCGCCGGGGCGCAGGTAATCGAGCAGATCGGCGAACTGCTTGTGCGCCAGCGCGCCGCTCGGCCCATCGAGGACCAGCAACCGGCTACCGCGCCGTTCGGCCAGGGGATGGCGGGCGATCAGGGAATCGGGGAGTTCGAAAGAAAAATCGGCGACGCGCATGGGCTGTGGGGGTACGGGTTCGACAGGGCCGGGAAGTTTAGCCGAAAGCAGAAAAATTGACCATGAAAGCTGATTGACCAACGGTAGGTGGCTCTTTATACTCCGCCGCCACATGCCCTGATGGCGGAATTGGTAGACGCGGCGGATTCAAAATCCGTTTTCGAAAGGAGTGGGAGTTCGAGTCTCCCTCGGGGCACCAAATCTGAAAAAAACCGACCTTTTTAGGTCGGTTTTTTTATGCCTGGGGTTTGGGGGTGGTGCGGCGTGACATGCTGTGTTTCTGATGGTCTGTACGACGGTGAACGTGTCCAGCAGATTCCCGTCAGACGTTCTGCATTTTTGGGCTGCCTATACGGCAGTGAACGCGCGGGTGCTGCGTAATCGCCTCGGCGTGAGTTTCTGAGCTGCCGTATAGGCAGCTCAGAAATCGAGCTGCTGCGCCTCGGCTTCCAGGAAATCGTTCACTGCCGTATGGGCAGCTCAGAAATGGTGCAGCAGATGCTGCAGCAGATCCTCAACGTTCACTGCCGTGTAGGCAGCTCAAAAAATACTGGCTAAGCGCATTGCCGACTCCTTGTTTGCAACCCTCCTCCCGACACAACTCAGAGAGGTAACCGGGTCGGAGGTGTCGCATACAGCAACGAAAACTCCCCGATTTCCGACTTTCTTGTAGGCAATTTCCCAAGCATACTCCCCAGCCCCGCTTGGCTGTTGCGCCTCATGGAAACGGTGCCTACGCTCCCCCGGTCGTTGCCAAATCAACGACCGGATTAGCAGTCCGACATGAGAGACCACCAGCCGTTTTATGGCGGCTGTATGTGTGGGCACTTTCGAGTGCGCCGGTTTTCTCTCATGTCCGGTCTGCTAACCCGCATACAGTCGCCACCCCACTCGTTTAGCAGCGACAAGGTGCGTCCTCTTCCAACATGAGAGATCGCCATGAAAAAACTCGTACCCGATCCACCACCCGTTCTATGCATTCGCGCTGGCATGTCCACCGACGAAGCAATCCACAACGCTGAGAAGCACCTTCAAAGCGCCCTCTTTTCGCTAACCGAGTTGCCTGCACAGCCATTGCCGCTCGACCAGACAAGAGTCGCCGGTGCAATCGTAAATCTGAAGATCAGCAGAACACTGCTAACGGTCGCCAGGGCCAAATCGAAAGCCGGCATAGCGGTTCAGTAGCGGGCCTCGCCGCGGGCTTGCCCCGCGGCACTGCCTTCACGGTCTCGTAGGTTTTCCTCATGACGCGCACCCGCCTATCCGACAGATAGAAGCAATATGATATCGTCGGCGCACTTAAAGGATTTCTATCAGCCCGCAAGGACCACGCCTCATGAAAGACTTCGTCATCAGCGTCAACAACATCGTTCTCTACATCGCCCTCGTCGTCATCTGGCTCGCCGGGCTGGGCACCATGTTCACCCTCAGCTTCATGCAAGGCCTGAGCGTTCTGGTGCTGGGCAGCATTACCTGGTGCATCATTTCGGGCTTCTGGTTCGTGCAGTCGGCGACCTATGAAGAGCTGCGCAAGCTCAACAGCAAGAACTGACCGCCTCGCCGTGGGCTTGCCCCACGGCCCCTCACCGCCGCCCCAGACGCTCCACCACGGCCAACATCCTCGGCCGCTGCTCCGCCCACTCTTCCCGGGTAATCCCCAGCAACACCACATCGATGCGCTCCCCATCCTTGAGAATGTTCCGGCGCCGCACGCCCTCGATGGAAAAACCGAATTTCCGGTGCATCTTCACTACTGCGGCATTGCTTTCCAGCACTTCGCAATTGAGCTTGTGCAACCCCGCCGTTTCGAAGGCGTGATCGAGCAGCCAGAACTCGACCAGGCTGCCAAGCCCTTGCCCTTGCAACGCCGGATCGAGGTAGAAGGCCCAGTCGGCAGTCTGGTGCGTGGTGTTGATGGCGTTGAGCGAAACGATGCCCGCCACGCGGTCGTCAAGGCAGACAACGAAGACGCTCTGGCGCTGATTGCCCACCAGTGAGGCAAGCCAGTTTTGATGTTCCTGTTCGGAGATCTCATGACTGCTGTACATGAAGCGCCGGACGTCAGCATGGTTGCGCAACTCGCGGACCCGCGCCTGCATGCTGGGATCGGTGTCGAGAATGTTGATGAAATGCATGGGGGCTCACCGACAGACGCTAGCGGGAAATGGAAACCATCATCTTACATCCAGAAACACCCAGCCCTTTGCCACCACCCTCCTCCATCTGCTTGCATGCCCTCCGCCAACACAAGGAGTGATGCGATGAAAACCATGGTAATCGGCGCCAGCAAGGGCCTGGGCCGGGCCCTGATGGAAGGACTAGGCAACAACGGCGACACCCTGATCGGCGTGTCCCGCAGCCGCCCGCATGATGTAAGGCCACTGCCCGGCGTCAGCCAGCAGTGGCTCGAAGCCGACCTCGGCAATCCCCTGAAAGCCGCCGAGCTGCTGACCCACTGCGCCGCCGAGAGCGGCCTCGACACCCTGATCTACAACCTCGGCATCTGGGAAGACGCCGCCTTCGACGCGCGCTACGACTTCCTCGCCGACAACGACGAGCAGTTGCAGCGCATCGTCGATTGCAACGTCACCGCCCCCATCCTGCTGATCAAGCACTTGCTGCCGATCCTGCTGAACAGCCCGCGCCCACGCATCATCCTCACCGGCTCGACCTCCGGCCTGCCCCAGAGCGGCCGCCCGGAAGTGACCTTCGGCGCCAGCAAGTTCGCCCTGCGCGGCATGGCCGATGCGCTGCGCGAGGGCTATCGCGAACGCAACCTGGGCGTGACCTGCCTGAACCTCGGCTACCTCAATACCGAAGACCCGTTGCACACCCCGCGCGAGCAGGCCGCCGCGCATGGCGACGGCGAGCTGATCCCGCTGCATGACGTGGTGCAGGTGGTGCGGATGGCGTTGAGCCTGTCAGCCGCGAGCTTCGTCAAGGAAATCACCCTGCCGGCAATCCGCGACCCGCGCTTCTGATGCGCGCATCTCGCGCAACTGCCGCTTCAACTCATGCACCGGCGGCGCATACAGGAAGCCGAACGACACGCTGTTGCGCCGCCCCTTCACCGCGTGGTGCATCAGGTGCGCCTGGTACAGCCGGCGCAGGTAGGGATGACGCGGTTTCGGCCGGCTCGGCCAGTGGCGATGGACGACACCGTCGTGGATCACCACATAGAGAATGCCGAACGCCGCCACCCCGGCGCCGACCCACTGCAACGGGTCGTGTCCGGCGTTGCCAAGCACGATCAGGGTGATCGCCACCAGGGCCAGGACCACCAGATAGACGTCGTTGGTTTCCAGCACGCCGAGGTGTGGCTCATGGTGCGAGCGGTGCAGGAACCAGCCCGGCCCGTGCATCACGTACTTGTGCGCAAGAAAGCCGACGCCCTCCATGGCGACCAGGGTGCAAAGGAAGATGGCGAAGTGGGCAAGCATGCGAAGCCGCTGTGAGATTCCGGAAAGTGGGCGTCAGATTAGGGGAAGTAGCGGGGAGAATCCATGACGGGATTGTCATGTGAGGATAGGCGGCAGTTCACTCTGGCTGCCGTAATGAGCTTGCTCGCGAAGCGCGGCATGCCGGGTTTTGGGACCGCCCTGCGGTCCTTCGCGAGCGAGCTCGCTCCCACAATGCCCCTCAGATCATGCCAGGCAAAACCCGCTTGACCTCAACCTAACTAGAGGTCTGAAACTCCCCCGCTCTTTCGTCCTGTGGAGTTTCGCCATGACCGCCCCGTTCCAGCTGTTCAACCCGGAAGGCCTCTACGACCCGAGCGCCAATGCCTATTCCCATATCGCCGAGGTCAAGGCCGGGACGCGCCTGATCTTCCTTGCCGGGCAAGGTGGCGAGGACCTGGGGGGCGCACTGTCACCGGTGTTCGCCGAACAGGCCCGGCAGGCTCTGGAGAACGTGAAGAGAGCCCTGGCCGCACGGGGCGCCGGGATCGGTGATGTGTTCAAGCTGACGCTGCTGATCGTCGATCACTCGCCGCAGCGGCTGCGGGATTGGGTAGCAGTGGCGGACGAGGTGTGGGGCGGACGGATGAAGCCGGCCTGCACCCTGATTCCGGTGCCAAGGCTGGCGCTGGAGGGGATGCTGGTGGAGGTGGAAGCGGTGGCGGTCGGGCTCTAGTTCTGCGGTGTAGCGGATGGCCTCATCGCCGGCAAGCCGGCTCCCACAGGTTCTGTGCATGCAGATCCTTGTGGGAGCTGGCTTGTCGGGGCGCCGAACCGCAGCGATGAGCATGGGTATCTACACATCTCTATCAGGAACAACACGGACCTTGTGGGAGCGGCTGTTAGCCGGAACGCCGGACCGCGCGATCGGCGGCGAAGCCGTCGTAAAACCTGAGTCCCAGACCTGCCTGACACACCGAGGGCACAGGTTTCATGGCCGCTTTGCGGCCAATCGCGGCTAACAGCCGCTCCCACAGGTACACGGCGACCTGTGGCTTTGTGGTTGATCTCAAGTTGTGTAGATACCCATGCAGCGATGAGGCCCGAAAGAACACCCTCACTCCCCAGGCCGCACGATCACCGTACAGGTCGTCCCCGCCGCCAACAGGTACCCCTCCGGTACTTCGTCGATATGGATCCGCACCGGCACCCGCTGGGCCAGGCGCACCCAGTTGAAGGTCGGATTCACATCGGCGATCAGCTCGCGACTCTCCGGGTTGTCGCGATCGTAGATACCACGGGAAATGCTCTCTACATGCCCCTGCAACACCTCGCCGCTCATCATCTGCAACTCGGCATGGTCGCCCACCCGCACATGGGGCAGCTTGGTCTCTTCGAAGAAGCCGTAGACCCAGAACGAATCACGGTCCACCACCGCCATCCTGGCCTCGCCGGTACGCGCGTAGTCGCCGCGATGCACGTTGAGGTTGGTGACGTAGCCATCGACCGTGGCGAGGATGGTGGTGCGCTTGAGGTCCAGTTGCGCCGCCGCCAGTTGCGCCTGGGCCTGCTGGTAGTCGGCCAGCGCCGAGTTGGCGATGTTGCTGGCGTCGTCGCGGTTTTCCTTGGAGATCACCAGGTTGTCCAGGTCGGCGCGGCGGCTGGCGTTGACCTTGCGCATTTCCCAGGTGGCCTTGCGCGAGGCCACCAGCGCCTCGGCCTGGCGCACGGCAATTTCATAGTGCTCGGGGTCGATGCGCAGCAGTACGTCGCCCTTCTTCACCAACTGGTTGTCCTTGACCGGCACGTCCACCACATACCCCGGCACATCGGCGGCGACGTTGATGATGTCGGCGCGGACCCGGCCGTCGCGGGTCCAGGGCGTGGTCATGTAGTTGATCCACAGCTGCCGGCCGATCGCCACGGCGGCGGCGAGCACGAGCAAGGTGGCGATCAGGCTGAAAAACTTCTTCATCGACGGGCTCTCAACGGTAGACGGTCAGCGCCATGGCGCCGAACAGGCAAAGAAACAGGCACAGGCGCAGCAAGGCCGGGTGCCAGAAAAAACGGTAGCCATCGACGCTGGCGATAAACCGGTCCAGCCCCCAGGCCAGGCCCGCGGCGAACAGGAACATCAGGGTCACGGTGGGCATGTACAGGCCATGGAAGGCGATTTCACGAAGCATGGGTTGCTCCTGGCTGCGGGCCGAGTTCGGCCAGCGGCGATCGAGGGTCGAGCAGGGAAGTACGGATGAAGTGCAGGTAGCTCTGCACCCGGCGCAGCGCCGAGGTGTCGAAGTGGCGGGCGAAGGGTTCGTCGGTGGCCTGCACGCGGCTGATCGCATGCTCCACCGCCACCAGGGCGCGCTCGTGGTTGCTCGCGGTGGGCTGCAGGAACAGCCGCGCCAGCGCCCGGCCCATGACCCGGATGGCCTGGCGCCACGGCTGGGACTCGGCATAAGACGGATGCACCGGGAGGATCGCCTGCTCCTTGCGCAGTTCGATGATGGCGTGACCGACTTCCAGCACCACGAACATCCAGCGCAGCAGGCGGCTTTGCACCAACGGCTGGCCGACGGCCAGGCCATAGGCCTGGTGCAGCAGGTCGCGGGTGCGGCTTTCGAAGCCCGAACCCAGCCCGCGCAGCCGTCCGCTGATGGCGAACAGCACCTGCTCGCGCAGGTCCTGCTCCAGGCGACTCCACAACCAGCGGCTGTTGGGCGGCAGGATGATCGCCCCGGCGGCGGCACACACCAGCATGCCGATGACCATGCCGATGTAGTCGTTGATGAAGGTGTACGGGTTGTAGACGGTCAGGTTGTTGGGCACCGAGCCGATGGCGAAGAACACCAGCAGGCCCAGGCCGTAGCCGGCATAGGCCGGGCGCGAGGCGAGGAAGGCCCCGAGCACGAACACCGGCGCCAGCACCAGGCAGAGCAGCGGGAAACCGTCGATCCAGGGGAACACGAAGAAGGTTTCGAAGAAGCCGACGAAGGCGCCGAACAAGGTGCCGCAAGCCATCTGGAACGACATGCGTTTGGGGTTGGGCGAGGCCGCCGAGAGGCCCACGGTGACCGTGGCGATCAGGGTCATCATGCCGCCGCTGGGCCAGTTGCTGAGCAGCCAGTAGCTGCCGAGCAACAGCAGCACTGCCGCCGCGCGCACCCCGGCCGCCGCCGAGACCACCCAGCTTGAATGCGCTACGTAGGGCTCGTCCCATTGCTCGCGCTCGTGGTTGTGCGCGGCCAGGGAGGCGTGGGTCTCGGCGTAGTTGTGCATATCGTCGACGAAGCGGTAGAGCAGCTCGTAGGCGGTGTGGAAATCCAGCAGGTCGGACTCGCTTGGCGCGGTTTCCTCGTAGATGGCGCGCAAGGCGCGGACCTGCGCCGGCAGGCCTTCCTTGTAGGCGGCCAGCTCCAGGGTCAGGCGCAGCGCATCGGCGGCGGTCAGGGCGCGGCCGACGTAGGGATCGAGCAATTCCGCCAGGGTCTTCAGCCCCGGCTCGATGGCGCTGACGATCTGCAACGGGCCACGCAGGCGCAAGCGTTCGAGCAACTGATGCAGGGCGTTGTAGCGCGTGGTGATGGCCATGAACTCGCTGTTCATGCGCATCAGCCGGCCGCTGCGCCGACGCATGTGCGGGTCTTCGAAGGTGGTGACGCTGCGCAGGCTCTCCAGCCCCACCGCCTCGGCGATAAAGCGCACGTTGCTGCTCTCCAGGCGATCACGCTGGCTGTCACCGCGCAGGCCTTCCACCACCACCCCTGCAAACACGCCGAAGCGCTGGTACAGGGCGTTGCGCATCGCCGCACTGGCCGACTGCGGCAGGATCGCGGCGCTGACCAGGGTCGAGACGAAGATCCCCAGACCGATTTCCAGCACCCGCCATACCGCCGCCATGAAGGCCTGCTGCGGCTGGTCGAGAATCGGCAAGCCGATCATCGCCGCCGTGTAGCCGGCCAGCACGAAACCATAGGCGCGGAAGGTGCGGTAGCGCATGGCCCCGGCCGAACACAAGCCGACCCACAGTGCCAGGCTGGGCAGGAACAACTCGGTGTTCTGCGGAAAGATGGCGATCAGCGCGACCATCATCGCCGAGCCGGCCAACGTCCCGAGCACCCGGTAGAAGCTCTTGGCGAACACATGCCCGCTCTGCGGCTGCATGACGATGAACACGGTGATCATCGCCGTGCGCGGCTGCGGCAGTTCCAGGCGCATGGCCAGCCACAGGGTGGCGAAGGCGGCGACCAGTACCTTGAAGATGTACACCCAGGTCACGCCGTCGGTGCACGCCCACTCGAGAAAGCCGCGGCGCCACTCCAGGGAGGCGAGCCAGCGGAACGGCAAAGCCAGTGCGTTCATTGGGCGTGGCCGGGTTGGTCGAAGATTGCCAGGGTACGAGGGGTCTTGGGTGCGTCCTGGCGCTCGGCGTCAGGCACGTCGGCGCCGGCACCGAGGCCGCCGCCGAGAGCAGTGACCAGCCCTGCATGGGCGCTCAGGCGCGCGGCCTGGACCTGCTGCTCGATCATCTGCTGCTTGAACAGCAGGGTCTGCGCATTGAGCACGTTGAGGTAGTCGGTGAGGCCGCGCTGGAAAGCGATCATGGCGATGTCGTAGGTCTTCTGCGCCGAGGCCACGGATTCGGCAGCGAAGTGCGCCTGCTCCTTCATCGACTCGCGGCGGATCAACTGGTCGGAGATGCCCTTGAGCGCCTCGACCACGGTCTGGTTGTAGCGCGCCACGGCGATGTCGTAACCAGCCGAAGCGACGCCCAGCTCGGAGCGCAGACGCCCGCCATCGAAGATTGGCAGGCTGATGGCCGGGCCGACGTTGTAGTTGAATTTGCGCCCGGTCAGAAACTCCAGCGGGCCGCCGCCGGTGGCCATGAAGCCGAGACCGCCGACCAGGTCGACATTGGGGAAGAAGCCGGCATGGGCGACGTCGATGCCGCGAGCCTGGGCCGCGACCTGCCAGCGGCTGGCGACCACATCCGGACGCTGGCCGACCAGCTCGGCCGGCAGCGCCGATGGCAGTTTCAGCGGCGCTGCCAGGGACAGTCGCGGACGCTGGATCTGCGCGCCCTCCCCCGGGCCCTTGCCGGCCAGCGCCGCCAGCTGGTTGCGCGCCAGGGCGATCTCTTCATTGAGGGCGTCGAGCTGGCGATGGGTCTCCGGCAGCGGAGTCTGTGCCTGGCTGACTTCGAAATGGGTACCGATGCCGCCGGCCAGGCGTCGTTCGGCCAGGGCGAGGATCTGCTCCTGCTGGGCCAGTTCGGCCTTGACCACATCGCGCTGGGCGAAATGCAGCGACAGCTGGATATACACCCGCACCAGGTTGTTCTGCAGTTCGAGCTGGGCCTGGCGGGCCTGGGCCACGCTCATATGGGCCAGGTCCACCGCCTGTTCGCTGGCGTTCTCCTCGCGGCCCCAGAGGTCGAGGGCGTAGCGGAAGCCAAGGGCGGCGTTGTTATCCCAGGTGTTCGCGCCGGACAGCGCGCCGGGACCGTAAAACTGGTCTTCCGGCCAGTTGTGGCGCTTGAGGGTCGCCTCGCCATTGACCTGGAGCTTCTCGGCCGACTCGACCACCCCGGCCATGGCCCTGGCCTCGCGCACCCGCGCTGCGGCCATGGCCAGGCTCGGGCTGCCACTCAGGGCCAGTTGCATCCAGCGGTCCAGTTGCGGGTCGCCATAGGCGCGCCACCACTGTTGTTCGGGCCAGTGCGCGTCGCGGGCGGCTTCGGCGATCGCCGCGTCGGTTGTCAGGGTGTTGGCTTGCAGCGTCTTGCTTTGCGGGGCGATGCCCCAGGTTCCGATACAGCCGCTCAAGGTGAAGCAAAAGGCACAGACACTGAGCGCATTCAACGCTCTGATGATGCGACGCGGCACTGCTGCAAATTCCCGACGTAGGTGGATGAAGCCAAGAAAGCGCAATTCTATGAGCGTGCCGTGATGGCGATAAGCGTGCATTCCTGCGAATCTTTGTTACCGATTCAGCGATAATCCGGCTTTAGTCTGACGACCCAGGCTGTTACTTCATGTCACAATTCTGTCGTCTTCCTTGAGAGCGCCCCATGGACACCCTGCAAAACATGCGTGCTTTCAGCTGCGTCGCCCAGGTCGGCAGCTTTACCGCCGCCGCCGTGCAGCTGGATACGACCACCGCGAACGTCTCGCGGGCGGTTTCCAATCTTGAAGCACACCTGCAAACCCGCCTGCTCAACCGCACCACCCGGCGCATCGCCCTGACCGAAGCCGGCAAACGCTACCTGATGCGCTGCGAGCAGATCCTCACCTACGTCGAGGAAGCCGAGGCCGAAGCCAGCGACGCCCACGCCCGGCCGGCCGGGCAACTGAAAGTGCACTCGATGACCGGGGTCGGCCAGCACTTCGTCATCGACGCCATTGCCCGTTATCGCCAGACCCATCCGGACGTAACCTTCGACCTGACCATGGCCAACCGCGTGCCGGACCTGCTGGACGAGGGCTACGACATCTCCATCGTGCTGGCCAGCGAACTGCCGGACTCCGGCTTCGTCTCCCAGCGCCTGGGCATTACCTACAGCATCGTCTGCGCCTCGCCCGAATACGTGGCCGAGCACGGCGTCGCGCAAAAACCGTCGGACCTGCTCAAGCACGCCTGCCTGCGCATGGTCAGCCCGGTGATCCCGCTGGAGAAATGGCTGTTCGACGGCCCGGAAGGCCAGGAAGTGGTGAACATCACCCAGGCGCCGTTCCAGGTGAACTCGGCGGATGCGATGAAAGCAGCGATCCGCAGCGGCATGGGGGTCGGCGTGCTGCCGATCTACTCGGCCATCGACGGCCTGCGCGACGGCACCCTGGTGCGGGTGATGCCCGAGTACCGCTTGCAGGAGTTGAACCTGTACGCGATCTACCCGTCGCGGCAGTACCTCGACGCCAAGATCAAGACCTGGGTCGAGTACCTGCGTAACTCCCTGCCGGAAATCCTCGCCGCCCACGAGGCCGACCTGAAGACCCACGAGTTGCGCATCGCCCACTAAATCTTTGTGCCGGGCGTGGCGGGAATGATAGGTTGCTACCCATTCTCCCCCGCCCCGCAGAGATTTCGCCGATGAAAAAGACGGTACTGGCCTTCAGCCGCATCACCCCGCCCATGGCCGAGCGCCTGCAGCAAGACTTCAACGTCATCATTCCCGATCCGAAGAATGGTGACATCGCAGCCCAGTTCGACGAAGCCCTGCCCGAAGCCCACGGCCTGATCGGTGCCGGGCGCAAGCTGGGTGAAGCGCAACTGCACGGCGCGCTGAAGCTGGAAGTGGTGTCCAGCGTTTCGGTGGGCTACGACAACTACGACGTGGCCTACCTGACCCAACGCGGCATCGCCCTGACCAACACCCCCGACGTGCTCACCGAAAGCACCGCCGACCTCGGCTTCAGCCTGATCATGAGCAGCGCCCGGCGCATCGCCGAGCTGGATGCCTGGACCAAGGCTGGCAACTGGAAGGCCACCGTAGCGCCGTCGCACTTCGGTTCCGACGTGCACGGCAAGACCCTGGGCATCGTCGGCCTCGGCAATATCGGCGCAGCAGTGGCCCGGCGCGGGCGCTTCGGCTTCAACATGCCGATTCTCTACAGCGGCAACAGCCGCAAGGCCGAACTGGAGCAGGAACTGGGCGCGCGCTACGTGAGCCTGGAGCAGTTGCTGGCCGAAGCCGATTTCGTCTGCCTGGTGGTGCCACTGAGCGCCCACACCAAGCACCTGATCGGCGCCGAGCAACTCAAGCAGATGAAGCGCAGTGCGTTCCTGATCAACATCTCTCGCGGTCCGGTGGTGGACGAAGCGGCGCTGGTGGAGGCTCTGCAGAACGGCACCATCCGCGGCGCAGGGCTGGACGTGTACGAGAAGGAGCCACTGAGCGAATCGCCGCTGTTCGCCCTGAGCAATGCGGTGACCTTGCCGCATATCGGTTCGGCCACGGCCGAGACCCGCGAGGCCATGGCCAACCGGGCGATCGACAACCTGCGTGCGGCACTGCTGGGTGAGCGGCCGCAGGATCTGGTGAATCCGCAAGTGTGGAAGTGATTCGCCTTGGGTAACGAGGTACCGGCCACTCGATAACGGCGTCGAGCGGCCGGCCTGGTGGAAGCATGGGTATCTACACATCGTTAGCCGGGTGTAGCACGGACTTTGTGGGAGCGGCTGTTAGCCGCGATCGACGGCGAAGCCGTCGCAAAACCTCAGTCCCAAGTCTTTCTGACACAACGAGAACACCGGTTTATGGCCGCTTCGCGCCCAATCGCGGCTAACAGCCGCTCCCACAGGTCCGCGTTGTGCCTGGTAGATACCTATGCTGATGGAAGCGCTCAGTTGCCCGGCGCGAGTTTCTTGTCAGCGTACTTCAAGCGCTTGACCTCGTCGGGTGTCCAACTGCCAGTGGCCTTGGTCGGATTGATCATGAAGACGCTCCCGGGCTTTTCCGGACAATTCACCGACACCGAACACTTGCCGGCGGACAGCGCCATGGGCTCGATCAGCCAGCACGCCTTGTTGCCATGCACGGCGGAAGCTTGCCAGGCCTCCTTGCACTTGGCGTCGCTCTTGTCGAGCGAGCGTATCGACATCATGTCGGGATCGCTCTCCAATTGATCCATCGCCCCCTGCCAGGCATGGGACGACAGGGGGGTGTCCTCCTGACCAGATTGGCGTCACTACGTTTGCCCTTGAAGCATAGTGAGCCGCCACGCCCCCAGTACCTTGAATATCGACTAGTACTTTGTGATGGCTGGCGCCGCCTCGGCATTCACTGCCTTCACCCGCGGCTTCCTGAACACCAGCACATTCCCCATCATCACCAGCGCCAACCCGGCCAGCGCCGGCGGCGTCCACTGGTAGCCCTCCATCACCGCCGAGACGTTCAGCGCTACCAGCGGGAACAGCACGGTGCAATAGGCCGCCCGCTCCGGCCCCATGCGCCCGACCAGGGTCAGGTAGGCGGTGAAGGCGATCACCGAGCCCGGCACCGCCAGGTACAGCAGCGAGCCGACGTACTGCCCGCTCCAGTCCATGCCGAACGGCACGCCGCTGACCAGGCAATACAGCCCGAGCATGCTCGCGCCGTAGAGCATGCCCCAGGCATTGGTGGTCATCGGCCGCAACCCGGCTTTCTGCTGCACGCTGGAGAGCATGTTGCCGGCAGAGAAGCACAGGGTGCCGGCCAGCCCCAGGCCAAGGCCCATCAAGGTTTCGTGGCTGGCACCCTGCCCGGCCAGTTCCGGCCAGAACAGCAGCCCCAAACCGCTCAGGCCCAGCGCCCCGCCAAGCAGCACATTGGCGGCGATCTTCTGGCCGAAGAAAATCCGCGCATTCAGCGCGTTCCACAGGGTTGCAGTGGAGAACACCACGGCGATCAGCCCGGTGGTCACCCACTGGCTGGCGGTGAGGAAGCACATGAAGTTCAGGCAGAACAGGCACAGGCCCTGGGCCACGCAGACCAGATGCCCGCGCCGGTTCATCGGTTGCAGCTTGCGGCTGATCAGGAGGAAGGCAAACAGCACCAGCGCTGCCAGGGCGAAGCGATAGACGATCGACACCGGGATGGCGACCACGCCGAGTTGCAGTTTCAGGGCGATCCAGGTGGTGCCCCAGATCAGGACGGTGAGCAGGTACAGCGACAGGTTCATGGCAAAGCCTCCCAGGTTGGCTTGCAGTCTCGCCCCTCGTCCGTCGCCCGCGCTTGCATAAACCTGCGCTTTTCTCGTCGGCCCCGGTGTAAGACCTGTCCTACGGGCGTAGGATGGCCTCGGAGGTAGCCACCATGACCGCGCTCGACCAACTGCAGGTGTTCAAATCCCTGAACGATTCGCCCCACGCTCGCCTGGAACACAGCGCGCAGCTCGGCGAAGGCCTGGCCGCGGCCCTGTGGAGCAACCGCCATGATGCCCGCGACTACGAGGCGCCCAGCCATCACACGCTGTCCTGCTACATCGCCGACGGCACCGGCACCTACCGCCGCGAGCGCCCGGACAACAAGGGCGCCCCGGACAAGCTCTGCGTGATCCCGGCGGGCAGCCCGTCGCACTGGATCATCAACGGCAGCATCCGCCTGGCCCATGTGTATATCAGCCAGGAGCAGTTCGCCCTCGGCTGCGTCAGCCTGCTCGACCGTGAACCGCGGGAGATGCAGTTGCGCGAAGCGACCTTCATCGACGACCCGCAGCAGACCCGGCGCTTTCGCCAGTTGATCGCGCTCAACTGGGATGAACCGGGCGAGCGCCTGCTGACCGGCAGCCTGGCCCATGAAATCCTCAGCCACGCGATTCTCAGCGAAGTGGGCATGCGCGACGGGCTGCGCTTGAAGGGCGGCCTGGCGAGCTGGCAACGTCGGCAACTGACCGACTACATCGACGCGCACCTCGATCAGCCGCTGGGGGTGGGCGAGCTGGCGGGGTTGTGCAATCTCTCCGAATACCATTTCGCCCGGATGTTCCGCGAAAGCTTCGGCCTGCCGCCGCACCAGTACGTGCTGGCGCGGCGACTGGCCAAGGCCCGGCAATTGCTGCGCGGCGGCGACCTGCCGCTGGGCGAGGTGGCGCTGGCTTGCGGGTTTGCCAGTGCCAGTCATTTCAGCAACAGGTTCCGCCAGGTGGTGGGGGCTACTCCAGGGGCGTATCGGCTGGCACTTCGCGGTTGATCTTCAGGGCCTCATCGCCGGCAATCGGATCGCCGCCCGGCCGGCTCCCACAGGTCCAGCGGTGCACGGAACCTTGTGGGAGCCGGCGTTGCCGGCGATGAGGCCCGAAAGGTCACCACAGATAATCAGAACTCCAGCGTGCTCGACAAACTCACCTGCCGCGAATCGCCGATCGCCACGAAGTAGCGGTTCACCGCCGAGGTGTAGTAGGTCTTGTCGAACAGGTTCTTGACGTTCAACTGGAAGCGCACCTTGTGCTCGTCCAGCTTGGTCTCGTAGCTGGCGAAGGCATCGGCCACGGTGTACGACGGCAGGTCGAAGTCGTTGACCGGGTTGCCCGCCCGCTCGCCGACATAGCGCGCCCCGGCGCCCATGCGCAGGCGGTCGCCGCCCAGCACGCTGCCGAAGTCATACACCGCCGACAACGAGCCGCTGTGCTTGGCGACGTTCTGCAGGCGGTTGCCCTTGTAGTCCGGGTCCTTGGTCACTTCCGCGTCGGTGAAGGCGTAGCTGCCCATCAGGCTCCAGCGCTCGCTGAGCTGGCCGCTGACGTCCACTTCCAGGCCACGGGACTTCACCTCGCCCGCTGCGCTGTACACCGTGTCACCGGTGCTGGTGTCGAAGTTGGAGACCAGCACGTTGCGCTTGGTGATATCGAACAGCGCGACGGTGGCGCTGACGGACTCCGGCAGGTCGAGCTTGGCGCCGATTTCCCAGGACTTGCCTTCCTCCGGCGCAATTGCCGAGTCGAGCACCAGGCCGCCGGTCAGCGGGGCGATGCTGGAGTTGGGCTTGAACGACTCGCTGTAGCTGCCGTACAGCGACAGCGTGTCGTCGACCTTGTAGACCACACCGGCATGGGGCACCCAGGCCTGGTCCTTGTTGTCGGTGTTGGCGGTGAACGGGCGGCCGCGACCGGCGTACTGGTCATAGGTCTGCCAGCGCGCGCCAGCCACCAGGATCCAGTGATCGTCGAGGTGCAGCGAGTCCTGGAAGAACAGCGAGTCGTTGCGCAGCTTGTCGGTCTGGTCACTGTCGCTGGCACGCACGGTGCTGCCCTCGACCTCGCGGCCATACACCGGATTGATGTAGCTGAAGGTGCTGCGGCTGGTCTGGCGGATCAGGTCGGCGCGGTAGATCTTGCGGTACTCGCTGTCGATGCCGAACAGCAGGTCGTTCTGCAGGCCGGCGATCTGCACCTTGCCGTCGAAGCTGAGGGTGGCGAAGCGGTCGGTGCTCAGCGAGCCGTGGGTGCCGTCGATGCTGCGGGTCAGGGTGCCGTTGGTGGCGTTGACGCCGGTCACCCGCACCTGGCTGGCATCGTAGGTTTCGCGGTTCCAGCTGTAGCCGAAGTGGGCCTTCCAGTCATCGGAAAACTGGTGGTCGACCTCGACGCGATACAGGTCCGAGCGCCCTTCCATATCGTTGAACGGCTCGTCGAGGCGGCGCTCGGCGGGGATGTTCAGCGGGCGATTGGTGCGCGGGTCGATGGCGGTGCCGCGGTCGAACGGGTAGACGAACTCGCGGTGCTCGTAGGCCAGTTGCACCTGGGTGTTCTCGCCATACCAGGCCAGCGATGGCGCCACCAGGGATTCGCGGTGCACGCCGTAGTTGCGCCAGTAGTCCTCGTCCTCGTGATCGACCACCAGGCGGTAGGCCAGCCCGCTGTCGCCCAGTGCACCGGTGCTGTCGAGGCCGCCGCCGCTGCCGTTCTTGCCTTCGCCGTAGGTCGAGCCGCGCAGGTTGAGGGCGTTGTAGCTCTGCAACTGCGGGCGCTTGCTGACCACGTTGATCACCCCGCCCGGGTCCTGGATGCCGTACAGCAGCGAGGCCGGGCCCTTGAGCACTTCGACCCGCTCGGTGGTGGCGTTGAGGCTGCGGCCCTGCACGATGGGCATGCCGTCGCGCATGATCGAACCGTCGCGGTTATCGCCGAAGCCGCGCTTCATCACGGTATCGGAAGTGCCGCCGAAGTTGTTGCCCTGGGTGATGCCGCTGACGTTGTACAGGGCGTCGTCGAGGTTGCGCGGGGTCTGGTCCTTGAGCACCTGCTCGGGCACCACGTTGATCGCCTGGGGAATCTCCATGCTCGACGCCGAGCCGCGCATGATCGAGGTGCTTTCCGGCTGGCGATAGCTGCCGATGCCGTCGGCCTGGGAGGTGATGCTGGTGGCTTGCAGGGTGAGCGGAGCGCCGTCCTGGGGCAGCGGCTCGACGGTCAGGGTGCGGGCATTGACCCGGCGGTAGCCAAAGCCGGAATTCTGCAACAGGCGCTGCAGGGCCTGCTCGGCACTCAGGCGGCCGTTCAGCGCCGGGGCTTGCAGGGCTGGCAACTCGGCGGTGTAGACCACGCCGAGGCCGGTGATCCGGCTGAAATCGGCCAGCGCCTGGGGCAGCGGTTTGCCCGGCAGGTCGAACTGATACACCTGCTCGACCTGCTCCGCGGCAAATGCCGGAACCACGCCGACCACCATCAGACCCGCCGCCAAACCGAGAGAAACACCGTGAACCGCCGACCTTGCCTTCATGCCGATGAACCTGTGAGAGAACCGTCTTGTATGCGAATAAATCGCACTTCCACTCACTACACGGATGGGCTGGCGGGATACCTCACGTCCTTTTGAAAATATTTTTCAGCGCAGCAGGGTGACCCGCCCGAGCAGGGTGTGGCGTTGGAACCCGGCCACCGCGCCGAGGGCATCCAGGGCCGCCAGCGGATCGTTGCCGGGGAAGCTGCCGCTGACCTTGCGCGCGCCGAGCTCGCGGTCGAGCAGGATGATGCGGCCGGGGTAATAGCGGGCCAGGTCGTCCACCACCTGGCTCAGCGGCAACTGGTAGTAGTTCAGCCAGCCCTGGCGCCAGGCCAGGCGGTTTTCGCTGTCCACGGCGTGTACCGCGCTGGCATGGCCGTCGTGGTAGTCGACCTGCTGGTTGGCGGTGAGTATCTGCTGGGTTTCGCCTTCGGCGGCCGTGACTCCGACCCGCCCCGACAGCACCGTGACCTCCGCCCCACCCGTCTGCTGGCGCACCTCGAAGCGGGTGCCGAGCACCTCGGTGCGCCCGCCTTCGGCTTCGACGATAAAGGGTTCGCCGGTATGGGCGACCTCGAAGAATACCGCGCCACGGTGCAACTGGATACGCCGCTGGCCCTGGTTGAAATCGACGCTGATGGCGGTATCGGCATCCAGCACCAGATGCGAGTTATCGGCCAGGGTCACCTCGCGGATCTGCCCGACCGGCGCCACATAGTCGGCACCGAAATCCCGCAGCCAGTCGGCCGGATGCCAGCCGGCACCGATACCCAGCATCAGCACCACGGACGCCGCCACGGCGAGACCACCGAGCTTGCGCCATGGCGCGGCCGCAGGACGGTCCATGGCCCGCAACAGGGCTTGCAGCGCCTCGTCCTCTTCCGCCGCCAGGCGCGCTGCTGGCGCCTCGCTGAGCTGCCACAACGCCTGGGCCTCGCGATAGGCCTGCCCGTGGGCCGGGTCGCTGAGCAACCAGCGCTTGAACGCCGCACCCTCGGCCAATTGTGGCTGGCCATTGATCCGGGCCAGCCAGTCGAGGGCGGTCTGCTGTTGTTCGGCGGTGATAGAGGCGTTCATCGCGGCGCGCTTCCTGGCTTGCGGGGCTGCTCGGGCGCGGTAGCGATACTCGCCTTGCAGGCCTCGAGGGCGCGCATCATATGTTTTTCCACCGCGCTTTGCGAAAGCCCCATGACCTTGGCGATGTCGCCATAGGTGCGGCCATGGATGCGGTTGAGCAGGAAGATCTGCCGGGTGCGCTCGGGCAGCTCGCGCAGCGCCGCCTCGATCCGGCGCAGGTCGCTGCTGGCTTCCAGGGCGGCTTGCGGCTCGCTTTCCTGGGGCAGTTCGAGGGGCTCGGGCAGGTTGTCGTTGACCCGCTCGCGGGCGCCCTCGCTGCGCAGGTGATCGATGGCGATATTGCCGGCGCAGCGCATCAGGTAGCTGTCCAGCGCCTCGATCTCCACCTGCGGTTTGCGCCAGAAACGCAGGAACAGCTCCTGCACCAGGTCGGCCGCCGTGGCCCGGCAGCCGACACGCCGGTTCACCAGGTTTTCCATGCGCCCGCGCTGGGCCAGGAACACCTGGAGAAAGCGCGCCCGGGCCGGGGCGTCGTGGGGTGGCAGGTCGAGGGGTTCGCTCATCGCTTCAGATCAGCCCCAGTGCGGAAAACGGCGCCAGCACCAGGCTCAGCAGCGCCAGGCCGAGCAGCCAGCGCGGCCGGTACGGCAGGGCGAACACCCACAGGCACAGGCCGGCCATCAGCATGCCGAACAGCTCCGCCAGGCCGACGGCCCAGCCCCGGTGGTCGACTGCGGCAGTCAGCGCCAGGGCCAGCAGCAGCCAGCCGACCACGCGCAGGCCGAGCAGTTGTTCGGGCCTGGGCTTGCGCCCGAGCAACTCGGTGAAGTGCTTGTCCATGGCCAGGCACAGCGCCGCACAACCGGCAAAGGCAAACAAGGCAATCGCCAGCATCAGCTTGCCTCCGCTTCACGGGTGGGCTGGGGCGCCGCCTTGGCTGGCTTCGGCGCACGCTTTGGCGCCTGCACCGGTTGGCGCAGCATCTTGCTGGCGGTCCAGGCGAACAGCAGCCCGCAGCCGAGCGCGGTGAGATCGAAGCCGGCCATGGCCCAGTCGCCGGCCGCGATCGAACGGTTCAGGCCCTGGCCGGTGGTCAGCGCATTGAGCAGCGGCAACGCGGCCCAGGACAGTGCTGCCAGGGCCAGTTGCTCGCCCCAGGCACGTCGCCCGGGACGCAGCACGGCATGCACCAGGCTCGCCAGCCATACCGCGAAGAACGCATTCACTTCCCACTGCGCCCGCCCTTCCAGAGCGACCGGCAGCAGGCGGTTGGCCCAGAAGAAGCCGGCCACGCCGAGGATCAGGCCGCTCATGCTGGCGATGTTGAGCACCTCGACCAGACGCAGTTCGAACGGCTGGGTGCCGCTCTTGGCGTGCTTGAGCTGGCGCTTGCCGAGCCACATGACCAGACCGGTGCCGATCACCGCAGTACCGGCCAGACCGAAGAAGAAATACAGCCAACGCAGCAGCGGGCCGGCGAAGGACGCCATATGCAGGCCGTAGAAGCCGCCACTGATGGTCCCGGCCAGCGTCTCCGGTCGCGCACTCCAGGCCAGGCTGCCGTCGGCGCCGTTGAAGCGCCAGCCGGCACCGCGCTGCACCGCGACCCGCTCATGGCCATCGGGGATGAACAGCACCTGGGCATTGCGATCGCCAGGTCGCTGGACATCGAGCCAGATGATCCGCGCATCCGGCGCCTGCGCCAGCACCTGCCGGTACAACTCCGGCAGCGGCTGCAGGGCGACCTTCTCGCCCGACGCCTTGACGCTGTCGCGCCCGCCGAACACCTCGTTGAAATAGCCCTGCTCGTTGTCGTAGCTGGCCAGGATCGGCGCCGGCATGACCATGTACATGAAGATCACCAGGCTGCTGTAGCTGATCATCAGGTGGAACGGCAGCGCCAGCACGCCGATGGCGTTGTGGCCGTCGAGCCAGGAGCGCTGGCCCTTGCCGGGGCGGAAGGTGAAGAACTCCTTGAAGATCTTCTTGTGGGTGATGATCCCGGTGACCAGCCCCACCAGCATCATCAGCGCGGCGAAAGTGGCCAGCCAGCGGCCCCAGGGATAGGGCATCTCCAGCTGGAAGTGGAAGCGGTAGAAGAAGTCGCCGCCACGGGTCTGGCGGGTGACGATCTCCTCGCCAGTCTCGGCGTCGAGGGTCTTGCGGGTGAAGCCGCGCGGGCCGTCGCCGCCGCGCCAACCGACGGTGATACCCGGGGTGCGCTCGTTCGGGGGCTCGATGAACCAGCTCGGCGCATCGGCGGCGTTGCGCTGCAGGTAATCCTGGGCCTTGCTCAGGGCCAGCGGGAGATCCAGCGCGCGCACCGGGACTTCCGGCTGGCTCCAGCGGGTGATCTCGGGCTTGAAGTAGGACATGGTCCCGGTGAGGAAGATCGCGAACAGCAGCCAGCCGAAAATCAGCCCGGCCCAGGTGTGCAGCCAGGCCATCGCCTGGCGGAAGCCCTCTTTCATGCCTTGCTCATCCAGTAGGTCAGGCCATTGATCGCCGCCAGCGCCAGGCTCGGCAGGAGGATGCCCAGCCAGGCGCGCCAGGCGCTGTGGGTGGCGAAGGCCCAGATGAACGCGCCGAGGTAGAACAGGAACGAGCTCATCATGCCGATCTGCACCGCCTCGGCCCTGGACAGCGGCAGCCATTGGCTGAGCAGCACGCCGACCATGGCCGCCAGCACGTAGCCACCGAGCAGCGCGGCGAGGCAGCGTGAGGTCACGGCGAGGCGGTAACTCAGGGGCAAGCCGGCGGCTTTGCTCTTCATGGGCGGGGATCCGGGGCGGAAAAGGCGCTTAATATAAATGATAAGGATTCTCACAAGCAAAGCCGTCTGACGGGCCGCTGATCATTGCCTGATTGCTGTTGGGAACTTTTCCCACATACAATGCGAACAATTCTTATTCTGTAGCGCATCCTGGCGCCCGGAGTGTGCACGGTGCGCAGCGCCCCTCCCGTCTTGTCCCATTCGCTGGAAGGCCTCTACCACGACCATCACGGCTGGCTGACCGGCTGGCTGCGGCGTCGTCTGGGTTGCCCGCACAATGCCGCCGACCTGGCCCAGGACACCTTCATGCGCCTGCTCCAGGCCCGGGAGACCCCGGTGCTGAACGAGCCGCGGGCATTCCTCACCACCGTGGCCAAGCGCGTGCTGTTCAACCACTACCGCCGCCAGGAACTGGAGCGCGCCTACCTGCTGGCGCTGGCGCAGTTGCCGGAAGAGGTCGCGCCGTCGGAGGAAGAGCGGGCGATCATCTTCGACACCCTGATGGAACTGGACCGCCTGCTCGACGGTTTGTCCGCCCAGGTCAAGCGCGCCTTCCTGCTGGCCCAGGTCGATGGCCTGACCTACAACGAAATCGCCGCCGAGCTGGGCATCTCCCTGGCCACGGTGAAACGTCATCTGAACAAGGCGGCCATGCGCTGTTATTTCGCCCTGTGAACACTCCGGCCTTTTCCAACCAGGTGGCCGAACAGGCCGTGCACTGGCTGATCGAGATCCAGGGCGGCACCCTCGACCATCGCCAGCAACTGGCCATGGAACGCTGGTTGCAGGCCAGCGAAGAACATCGCCAGGCCTGGGCGCATATCCAGCGGGTCAACCAGCGGCTCAGCGGAATGTCCTCGCCGCTGGCGCATGCGACCTTGCAGGCACCGGCCTCGGCCAGTCGTCGGCGGGCCCTGAAGATGCTGCTGATCCTCGGTGCCGGCAGCGCGGTGGGGCTGGGCATGCACGCCAGCGACAGCCTGCCGCCGCTGCTTGCCGACTACCGCAGCCCGCTGGGGCAGCGTCGGCGCATGCAACTGGACGATGGCAGCCAGTTGCAGCTCAATACCGCCAGCGCCGCCGATGTGCGCTTCGACGGCGGGCAGCGCCTGGTGCGCCTGCTGGAAGGCGAAATGATGTTGACCGTGGCGCAAGACCAGCGGCCCTTGCGCGTACAGACCCGGGACGGGCTGCTGGACCTGTCCGCCGGGCGCTTCAATGTGCGGCGCTGGGCCAGCCATACCGGCGTCGCGGTGTTCCAGGGATCGGCCGGGCTGGCCGGAGACCTTCTGGAAAGCGGTCATCAGGCACGCTTCGACGAAGCCGGCTGGAGCGTGCGCACGGCGCTGGATGCCAACAGCGGCGCCTGGGTCGACGGCATGCTGGTGGCGGCGCATATGCCGCTGGCGGCGTTTCTCGAAGAGCTGGGACGCTACCGGCGCGGGCAGCTCAATTGCGATGCGAAAGTGGCCGGGTTGCTGGTGTCGGGGAGTTATCCACTGGCGGACAGCGAGCGGATTCTCGATCTGCTGGAAGTGGCGTTGCCGGTGAAGGTGAGGCGCTTTACCCGGTATTGGGTGACGGTGGAAGCCAGAGCCTGATTGGCTGAGTTCAAGGGCCTCATCGCTGGCAATGCCAGCTCCCACAGGGACCGCGCCGAGCACAGATAATGTGGCTGGCATAGAACCCTGTGGGAGCCGGCGTTGCCGGCGATGAGGCCATCCGCTTCGACATCAATCCTGCTGCCCCGAAAGAAAACCCAAAAAATAATTTCCAGATCGATGAGCCGTTTTCCCCACCTCGCGTGACAGAGAAGACAGAACCCTTCCGCCCTGCCCTTCTCAAGGATCCTGTGCAATGCCCTTCCGTCCCAGTCCCCTTGCCCTCGCCCTGCTGCTGACCTTCGGTGCCGTCGCCCACTCGCAGGCCGCCGATGCCCCGGCGCGCACCTATCACATCGCGCCCATGGCGCTGGAAAGCGCCCTCAACCAGTTCGGCCGGGAAAGCGGCGTGCTGATCTCGTTCAGCTCGGAGATCACCCAGGGCCTCAACAGCCGCGGCCTGAGTGGCGATTTCGCCCCGGCCCAGGGCCTGGCTGCGCTGCTTGAAGGCACTGGCCTGCAAGCCCGCGCCGAGGGCGACAACGCCTTCAGCCTGCAACCGGCAAGCAGCGCCGCCAATGGCCCGCTGGAGCTCGGCGTGTCCAACGTGGTGGGCGACTGGCTGGGCGATGCGCAACAGGACAACGTCTTCGAACATGCCGGCGCGCGGGATGTGGTCCGCCGCGAGGAATTCGAACGCACCGGCGCCAGCAGCGCGCGGGAAGTGCTCAACCGCATGCCCGGGGTCAACGCACCGGAAAACAATGGCACCGGCAGCCATGACCTGGCGCTGAACTTCGGTATCCGTGGCCTCAACCCGCGCCTGGCGTCGCGCTCCACGGTGCTGATGGACGGCATCCCGGTACCCTTCGCGCCCTACGGCCAGCCACAGCTGTCGTTCGCCCCGATCAGCCTGGGCAACATGGACGCAGTGGACGTGGTCCGCGGTGGCGGCGCGGTGCGCTATGGGCCGCAGAACGTCGGCGGCATCGTCAACTTCGTGACCCGCGCCATCCCCGATGAGCCGACCGTGAAAGCCGGCCTGCAGACCCAGACCAGCCCTTCATCCAGCCATGACGGCTTCAAGAGCAACGCCAACCTGCTCGCCGGCGGTACCGCCGACAACGGCCTGGGCGGCGCCGTGCTGTACTCCGGCACCCGTGGCGGCGACTGGCGCGAGCACAGCGACACGCAGATCGACGACCTGATCCTCAAGGGCAAATTCCAGATCGACGAAGCCAACAGCCTGCACGCCATGGCCCAGTACTACGAGGGCGAAGCGCAGATGCCCGGGGGCCTGAGCGTGGCCGACTACGATGCCGATCCGTACCAGTCGACCCGCCTGCAGGACGAGTTCTGGGGCCGCCGGACCATGTTCAACGCCGGCTACGACTACAAGGAAGGCGAGCGTCAGTTCAGCGTCAACAGCTTCTTCACCAAGACCCTGCGCAGCGGTTATCTGCGCCAGGGCACGTCGATCTCGCTGTCGCCGCGCGAGTACTGGGTACGCGGCATCGAAACCCGCTTCACCCAAGGCTTCGCTCTTGGCGACAGCCATCACGAGGTCGGCCTGGGTTACCGCTACGTCAACGAAGCCGGACACGAACTGCGCTTCATGGAAGCGGTCAGTGCCAACCGCCTGCCGACCACCGGCAGCCGCAACGACCGCGATACCCGTGGCGCCACCGAAGCCCACGCGCTGTACCTGGATGACCGCATCGACATCGGCCAGTGGACCATCACCCCGGGCATCCGCTACGAGATGATCGACTCGCGGCAGAACAACAACCTCACCGGCAAGGACTACCAGGGCAGCTACAACACCGCCCTGCCAGCGCTCAACGTGATGTACCACCTGAGCGACAGCTGGAACCTCTACGCCAACACCGAAGGCTCGTTCGGCAGCGTGCAGTACAGCCAGATGCCGAACCGTGTCGATCAGGGTGAAGTGAAGCCGGAAAAGGCACGCACCTGGGAAATCGGTACTCGTTACGATAACGGCAACTTGCAGGCAGAAGCCGGCCTGTTCCTTATCAACTTCGACAATCAGTACGAAAGCAACCAGACCAACGACAGCGTCATCGCCCGCGGCGAAACCCGTCACCAGGGTGTGGAAACCAGCGTGAAATACGCCCTCGATGACGTCAGCCCGCTGCTCAGCGGCTTCGATGTGTACGCCAGCTACGCCTTCGTCGATGCCACCATCCGCGAGGACGGTGCGAACAAGGGCAACCGCGTGCCGTTCTCGTCGCGGCACAAGGGCACGTTGGGCGTGGGTTATACCGAGGGACCGTGGAAGCTGAACCTGGACAGCACCTACCAGAGCGACCAGTTCGCCGACAACGCCAACACCTCGCAGGAAAGCGCCGACGGCAGCACCGGACGGATCCCCGGCTACATGCTGTTCAGCACCCGTGCGGCGTATGACTTCGGCCCGCAACTGTCGGACCTGAACGTGGCGGTGGGGGTGAAGAACCTGTTCAATCGCGAGTACTTCACCCGCTCGTTCGATGACAACAACAAGGGCAAGTATGTGGGTGAGCCGCGTACGGTGTACTTGCAGACATCTGTCGCGTTTTGAGGCTTTTGGGGCCGCTTTGCGGCCCTTCGCAGGCAAGCCAGCTCCCACGGGGGAAGTGTTGCCTGTGAAGTTATCTCCCTGATCCTAACCCTGTTTCCGGCCCCTTTTGAAACAAAATATTTTTATTTTTTAGGGGGTTGAAATCTGTTCCGATCTGCCCGAAGTTGTAAGCAAGAGGCAACGAATTCCCAGGCAACCCAGCCTCCGATGCCTCTTGTGAGCTAGCTGAATAAGGATTGGAATCATGCAAATCCAGGTCAACAGCGACAACCATATTCAAGGCAACATCCGTCTGGAGCAGTGGGTCCGCAGCACGGTTGAAAGCACGCTCGAACGCTACGACGACTCCCTCACCCGCATCGAGGTTCACCTGCGGGACGAGAACGGCGACAAGCCCGGCCCACACGACAAACGCTGCCAGATGGAGGCACGCCCAAAAGGCCATCAACCGATTTCCGTTACCCACAAGGCCGCCAACCTGGAGCAGGCCATCGAGGGTGCCGCACAGAAACTGAACAACGCCCTGGAACACCTGTACGGCAAGCTGCGCGCCAAACGTGCCGTGGCCCAGCAGGATGGCAGCGCCAATGACGCGTTACTGCAGGAAGAATTCCTCGAACGCCTGGGCTGACCGATAAAACAGAGACGCAGACGGTAAACGAGAAAGCCCCTGGCCTTGTGGTCAGGGGCTTTTTTCTTGGCTGCCTTTCGGGCCTCATCGCCGGCAACGCCGGCTCCCACAGGGTGAGAGCCGGCGTTGCCGGCGATGAGGCCCTGAAGAGCACCCTCAATATTTCGGCAGGTTCTCCAGTTCCCCCGCCCGCTGCTTGGTCATATCCACCTCGCACCCGATCCCGTTGAGCTGATCGATGGTCCCGCCCGTCATCGTGTAGTACATCCCACAATTGGCATCCCGATATGCCACCCACTTGCGCTGAGCATCGCGCAGCTTGCCCTTCTGTTCTTCCTCCAGGCTGTCCATGGCCTTCTTGTAGTTCTGGTTCAGGCGATCATCCTGGCGCTTCAGTTCGGCGCCGGAACATTCGCGCATGGCCGCCGTGGTATTGGCGCCCTTCATGCACTGGCTGTAGCTGTCGGCGTGGGCCAGCTGGCTGCCACCGAGCAGGACCAGGGCAGTGGCGAGGGTTCGCAGGTTCATCGGTAAAAACTCCATGTCGTGATGGACGGGTTGGATGGCTCAGGGGCCGACAGGTTCCAGCAGGCAGGCGCGCATGACCTGGCCGCGCAACCAGCGATGGGCCGCATCGCCCTCGCGGCGCTCATGCCAGGCCTGCTGGAATGCAAAGGCTCGGATCGGCAGCGGCGGCGCAAAACAGCGTAGTCCACGAGGCGGCCGCAGCAGGTTACGCCGGGCAACGGTGAGGATCAGGTCGGTGCCGGCGATCACTTCGGTGGCCGCCGTCCAGTGCGGCATGGCCAAGGCGACGCGGCGCTGCTCGCCAAGAGCCGCCAGGGCCAGGTCGATCTCGTTGTCGGTACCAGGACGCACTGCCACCAGCACATGAGGACGAGCCAGCCATTGCGCCAGGCTGAGGCCGCCACGGGCCGGCAGGGTGTCACGATCGGCCAGGCAGGCAAAGCTTTCTTCGAACAGGTTCTCCGCCTGCAACGGCGCCGTCAGGGTGGGAAAGACGCCCAGCGCGAGATCGATCTCACCGTCGAACAACTGGCTGAGCATGGCCTCGCGACTGCCCTGGGTCACTACCAGATCCACGTCCGGCGCTTCGCTGCGCAAGGCGCGAACCAGGCGCGGCAGAACCACCCGGGCACCGTAGTCCGACATCGCCAGGCGGAAGCTGCGCCGCGCCCGCAGCGGGTCGAAACCTGGGCTGCTGAGCAAGGCATCGAGCTGCTGCAAGGCTTCGCGCAGTGGCTGGGCCAGCTCCAGGGCCCGGGCCGTGGGCTGCAACTTGCCGCCACGGCGCACCAGCAAAGGATCGGCAAAGATCTCGCGCAACTGGGCCAGGGCATGGCTGACCGCCGGCTGGCTGCGATGCAGGCGCAACGCCGCGCGGGAGACATGCTGCTCGGCCAGCAGGGCATGCAGGGTCAGCAGCAGGTTGAGGTCGATGCGGCGTAGATCATCCATGGTACGAATAGTCCCTGTGCGGATTTCGAATTTCCATCCAGCCTGTGGATAACCAAGACTGCCTTATGCCCATCGTGCGTATCAAGGAGTCCGTCATGAACCTCAACCTCGCCCCTGCCGTCGTGCTGCTGCCGCTGGTCGCCCTGCTTGCCGGCGCCGCCGTGCCGTTCCAGGCCGGGAGCAATGCCGCGCTCGGTCGCCTGCTCGGCCATCCGTTATGGGCCGCACTGATTTCCCTGTCGGTCAGCGTGCTGATGGTGCTGCCGGCGCTGTGGCTGATGCGTGCGCCATGGCCGCAACTCGGCGCGCTGGCGCAGGCACCGTGGTGGGCCTGGTTCGGGGGCGTGGCCGGGGTGGTCTATATCACCGCAGCGCTGATCCTCACGCCAAAACTGGGGGCGGCGGGGTTCATCGTCTGCGTGGTCGCCGGGCAGGTGCTGTCCTCGCTGGCGATCGACCAGTGGGGATTGATGGGCTTGCCGGAACGGCCGGTGAACCTGGCCCGACTGCTGGGCGTCGGGCTGATCGTGCTGGGCATGCTGGTGGTGCAATGGGGCACGCGGTCCAGCCAGTAGGTGTCAGGCCGCGCTGCTGCCACTGCCGAAGTCGAACGGCTGCAACGGCGGCAGTCCATGGGCAGCGCGGGCATCGTCACAGCGCGGGTTGTGCTCGCCATGTTCCCAGGAGGCATCGAACTCCCGGCACGGGCTGGAACGCTGCTCGTACATGGTGCAGGCCACCGCCTTGCCCACCTCGCCGGACAGGGAAATACAGCGCGCCGGCTTGGCATCGGTGCCGATCATCGCCACCCGGCTCGGGGTGATCTGCACCACCAGATCATCCGGCACGCAGCCGCCGGCCGAGGTGCACTCGCCCCAGAAGAAGGACACACGGAAATGCGCGCAGCAGGCGCCACAGCTCAAGCAAGGATGGGTATCGGACATGATGTCGGGGGACCGGGAAGAATGGTCATGGGGAGAATCCCGCCGCCAATTCTATGCAATGCCGCGCCGTTGAGAAGGGGGTGACGAAAAGAAAATCCGGCGCCCGACCGGCGGAATGAAAAAAGCCCGAAGCGCCCGTATCACGGGGGCTTCGGGCTTTTCGGCAGCGCCTTAGGCCTTGACCGGCTTGGCGGTTTTCGGCGGTTCGATGCCGTCGGCACGGAACATCTGGCGGATACCGCGCACCGCCTGGCGGATACGGTCCTGGTTCTCGATCAGGGCGAAGCGCACATGATCGTCGCCATAGTCACCGAAACCGATACCCGGCGACACGCAGACCTTGGCCTCGGCCAGCAGCTTCTTGGAGAACTCCAGGGAGCCGAGGTGCGCATACTGCTCGGGGATCTTGGCCCAGACGTACATCGACGCCTTGGGGTTCTCGACCATCCAGCCGATCTCGTGCAGCCCCTTGACCAGCACGTTGCGGCGCTGGCGATACTGCTCGGCGATCTCGCGCACCGGTTGCTGGTCGCCTTCCAGGGCCGCGATGGCCGCGACCTGCACCGGGGTGAAGGTGCCGTAGTCGTGATAGCTCTTGATCCGCGCCAGGGCGTTGACCAGCTCGGCGTTGCCGACCATGAAGCCGACGCGCCAGCCGGCCATGTTGTAGCTCTTGGACAGGGTGAAGAACTCCACCGCGATGTCCTTGGCGCCCGGCACCTGCATGATCGACGGGGCTTTCCAGCCGTCATAGACGATGTCGGCATAGGCCAGGTCGTGAATCACCAGCACGCCATACTGCTTGGCCAGTTCCACCACCCGCTCGAAGAAGTCCAGCTCCACGCACTGCGACGTAGGGTTCGAGGGGAAGCCGAGGATCATCATCTTCGGTTTCGGAATGGATTCGCGGATAGCCCGCTCCAGCTCGTTGAAGAAATCCACACCCGGGATCAGCGGCACCGAACGCACCTGGGCGCCGGCGATCACCGCACCGTAGATATGGATCGGGTAGCTGGGGTTGGGCACCAGCACCGTGTCGCCGTGGTCCAGGGTGGCCAGCATCAGGTGTGCCAGGCCTTCCTTGGAGCCGATGGTGACGATGGCTTCGCTCTCCGGGTCGATCTCGACCTTGTAGCGTTCCTCGTACCAGCGCGAGATCGCGCGGCGCAGACGGGGGATGCCTCGGGAAGTGGAATAGCCGTGGGTGTCTTCACGCTGGGCGACCTGCACCAGCTTCTCGACGATGTGCGGCGGCGTGGCCCCGTCGGGGTTGCCCATGCTCAGATCGATGATGTCCTCGCCACGACGGCGCGCGGCCATCTTGAGTTCGGCGGTGATGTTGAAGACGTAGGGGGGGAGACGATCGATGCGCGCAAAACGGCGCGGCGAACCTTGTTCGGCCATGATTTCCTCGAAGACGTAAGCGCCCGGAACCGTCCGAGCGACGTTGGCCACTCCTGTGGCCGAGGCAGCAAGATAGGGCCGCACGGGGATGGATGTAAAGAGTTATTTCATGATCCTGTGGTGTCCGGACCGGCCTCATCGCTGGCAAGCCAGCTCCCACAGGTACTGTAAACACCGATCCTGTGGGAGCTGGCTTGCCAGCGATGAGGCCCTCAAGGCAGAAACAAAAACGCCCCGGAGCCTTTCGGCGCCGGGGCGTTTTCTTCAAGCCGTTCCAGCTCAGTGGATGTAGGTCATCAGCACTTCGGCAGGCGAACGGGTATCCACCGACATCATCACGCTCAGGGCGGTGATGGTGAAGATGGAGAACGCGAACACCTTGCGCGCCCACAGACGATCATCGGCCACCTTGTTGCCACCCCAGGCCATGTACAGCCAGTACAGGCCCATGGCTGCCGCGACGGCCAGGTAGCCCAGGCCGGCGTAACCGCCGAAGGTGAGCATCAGGGTCGCGACGATGAAGGCAACGATGTACCAGAGGATCTGCTTCTTCGCTGCTGCGACACCGCGGGCAACCGGCAGGACCGGAATCGAGGCGGCGCGGTAGTCGTTGAAGCGGAAGATCGCGATGGCGTAGGAGTGCGGCATCTGCCACAGGCTGAACATCACCAGCAGGGTCAGCGCAGCCAGGTCGAAGGTGCCGCTCACCGCGCAGTAGCCGATCACCGGAGGCATGGCACCGGACAGGCTGCCAACCAGGGTGCCGTGCACCGATTTGCGCTTCAGGTAGAGGCTGTAGAAACCGACGTAGATGATGAAGCCGATCAGGCCGAACAAGGCCGCCAGGGCGTTGGCCTTGAAGAACAGCAGACCCAGGCCGGCCACCCCGAGCAGGGTGGCGTAGGCCAGGGCTACTGGCGACGAGATCGCGCCTTGCACCATCGCGCGGTTCTTGGTGCGCTCCATCTTGATGTCGATGTCGCGGTCGATCCAGTTGTTGAAGACACAACCGGATGCAACGACCAGCGAGGTACCAATCACCGTGGCGAGGAACAGCATGAAGTCGACATGCCCTGCCGCAGCGAGGAAGAATCCGCCCGCCACGGACAACACGTTACCGAAGATGATTCCCGGTTTGGTGATCTGGATAAAGTGCTTCAGGGACATGCCGTCTTTCCTCACTTCGCCATCATGCTGGTGTGGATGCTGAACATGATCCACAGCGACAGACCGACCAGCAGCGCGATGACCAGCGCCGTGAACAGGAAGGACGTCACGCTGGAGCGTGCGGCCTTCGAGCCATCCAGGTGCAGGAAGTAGTACAGGTGCACGACGATCTGGATCACCGCGAAGGCGATGATGATCAGCAGGGTCATGTCCTTCGGCAGGCTCGGGTTCATCACCAGGTAGAACGGGATGACCGTCAGGATCACCGACAGGATGAAGCCGATGGCGTAGGACTTGACGCTGCCGTGGTTGGCTTCGTCGTGGTCGTGGCTGTTGTGTGCGTTAGCCATTTACAGAACTCCCATCAGGTACACGACGGTGAACACGCAGATCCAGACCACGTCCAGGAAGTGCCAGAACAGGCTCAGGCAGCTCATGCGGGTCTTGTGGGTGCTGGTGATGCCGTCCTTGTTGATCTGGTACATCAGGATCGCCATCCAGATCAGACCGGCGGTCACGTGCAGACCGTGGGTACCGACCAGGGCGAAGAAGCCCGACAGGAAGCCGCTGCGGCTAGGGCCGAAGCCTTCGCTGATCAGCAGGTGGAACTCGTTGACTTCCATGCCGATGAAGCCGGCGCCCAGCAGCCAGGTGACGGCCAGCCAGGCCAGTACGCCACCCTTGTTGCCTTTGTACATCTGCAGCATCGCGAAGCCGAAGGTGATACTGGAGAACAGCAGCAGCGCGGTCTCGCCCAGTACGTAGTTCAGTTCGAAGATGTCATGACCCGACGGGCCGCCGGCAAAGTTGCCGGACAGCACCGCGTAGGTAGCGAAGATCGACGCAAACAGGATGCAGTCGGTCATCAGGTACAGCCAGAAACCGAATACGGTCATCTGGCCCGAGTCGTGGTGGTGATCGTCGTGCCCATGGTCGTGACCATGAGCACCAGCGTTGATTACTTGACTGGACATTGATTAAACCCGCTCAAACGATTCGACACGTGCACCGGCAGGCGCGCCAGTTGCCAGGCCCAGGGCTTTCATGCGCTCACCTTCGATGCGCGCAACTTCCTCGGCCGGAACCATGTAGCCCTGGTCGTCACGCGCGGCGTGGCGAACGAAGACTGCAACGGTGGCGAACAGGCTCAGACCAACCAGCCACCAGATGTGCCAGATGAAGGCGAAACCGAAGATGGTCAGGAACAGGCCCATGAACACACCGGTGGAGGTGTTGTTCGGCATGTGGATCGCTTCGTACTTGGCCGGAACCTTGTACGCAACGCCCGCTTCCTTGGCTTCGTGCCAGGCATCCAGGCCGACTTTCTCAGGCATGGTGGCGAAGTTGTAGAACGCAGGTGGCGACGAAGTCGACCATTCCAGGGTACGGCCGCCCCATGGGTCGCCGGTGACGTCCATGTTGTCCTTGCGGTCGCGGATCGATACGTACAGCTGGATCAGCTGGCAAGCGATACCGAACAGGATCAGCACGGCGCCGACAACGGCTACGTACAGGTACGGTTCCCAGGCTGGGTTGTCCGAGTGGTTCAGACGACGGGTCATGCCCATGAAGCCCAGGGCGTACAGCGGCATGAAGGCCACGTAGAAGCCGGAGATCCAGAACCAGAAGGCAGCCTTGCCCCACTTCTCGTTCAGGGTGAAACCGAAGGCTTTCGGGAACCAGAAGGCGAAGCCCGCTACATAACCGAATACCGCGCCGCCGATGATCACGTTGTGGAAGTGCGCGATCACGAACAGGCTGTTGTGCAGCACGAAGTCAGCACCTGGAACGGCCAGCAGAACGCCGGTCATGCCACCGATGGAGAAGGTGACCATGAAGCCCAGGGTCCAGAGTACTGGCGCGGTGAAGCGCAGGCGGCCCTGGTAGATGGTGAACAGCCAGTTGAACAGTTTTACGCCGGTCGGGATCGAAATCAGCATCGTCGCCAGACCGAAGAAGGTGTTGACGCTAGCGCCCGAACCCATGGTGAAGAAGTGGTGCAGCCATACCGCAAAGCCCAGTACCGCGATCGCGCCCGATGCGTAGATCATCGAGTGGTGACCGAACAGGCGCTTGCCGGTGAAGGTCGAGGTGACTTCCGAGAACACGCCGAAGGCCGGCAGGATCAGGATGTAAACCTCGGGGTGACCCCAGGCCCAGAACAGGTTGACGTACATCATCGGGTTCCCACCAAGCTCGTTGGTGAAGATGTGGAAGTCCAGATAACGGTCAACGGTCAGCAGTGCCAGGGCAGCGGTCAGGATCGGGAACGAAGCCACGATCAGGACGTTGGCCCAGGTGCAGGTCCAGGTGAAGATCGGCATGTCCATCAGTTTCATGCCAGGGGCGCGCATTTTCAGCACGGTCACCAGGAAGTTCACACCGGTCAGCGTCGTACCCAGGCCGGACAGCTGTAGCGCCCAGATGTAGTAGTCAACGCCTACGCCAGGGCTGTACTGGATACCCGACAGCGGTGGGTATGCAACCCAGCCGGTCTTGGCGAACTCGCCCACGCCCAGGGAGATGTTGACCAGCGCAACGCCGGACACCAGCAGCCAGAAGCTCAGGGAGTTGAGGAACGGGAAGGCCACGTCACGGGCGCCGATCTGCAGCGGCAGCGCCAGGTTCATCAGGCCGGTGAAGAATGGCATCGCCATGAAGATGATCATGATCACACCGTGGGCGGTGAAGATCTGGTCATAGTGTTCAGGCGGCAGGTAGCCCTCGGAACCGCCGGTGGCGGCCGCGAGCTGGGTACGCATCATGATCGCGTCGGCGAAGCCGCGGATCAGCATGAGCATGGCGACGATGATGTACATCACGCCGATTTTCTTGTGGTCAACCGAAGTCAGCCACTCGGTCCACAGGTAAGTCCACTTCTTGAAGTAGGTGATTGCCGCGAACAACGCGATACCGCCGAGCGCGATCATGGCGAGGGTCACCATGACGATCGGCTCGTGATACGGGATCGCGTCCAGACTTAATTTACCGAACATCTCTTACTCCTCTGCCCCGGCAGCTGAATGCATACTCACGTCCATCCCTTCGGTACCGGTACCGACCGCGGCTTCTTTGTGCTCGGCCTTCTCGTGTACTACCGGCTTGCCGCGGTTCATGCCTTCGTACTTGTCGACGATGGTCTGGAACTGGTCAGCCGATGCCACGCCGTACAGCGTGACCGGATTGTTTTCGCTCGCTTTGGCCAAGGCTTCGTACTCAGCCTTGTCCAGCTGTTTTGGCGATTGCTTGACTTCGTTCACCCACGCCTCGAAATCGGCCTGGGAGGTGGCGACTGCCTTGAACTTCATGCCGGTGAAGCCTGCACCGCTGTAGTTCGCCGAGATACCGTCGAACTCGCCGTTTTCGTTGGCGATCAGGTGCAGCTTGGTGGTCATGCCGGCCATCGCGTAGATCTGGCCGCCCAGTGCAGGGATGAAGAACGAGTTCATCACGGCGTCGGAGGTGACGCGGAAGTTGACCGGGGTGTTGGCCGGGAAGACGATCTTGTTGACCGTGGCGATGCCTTGTTCCGGGTAGATGAACAGCCATTTCCAGTCCAGGGCGACCACGTCGATCTGCACCGGCTTCACGTCGGAAACCAGCGGACGATACGGGTCCAGCTCATGGGTGGTTTTGTAGGTGACAACGCCCAGGGCGATGATGATCAGGACCGGGATGGTCCAGACCGCCACTTCGATCTTGGTCGAGTGCGACCAGTCCGGGGTGTACTTGGCGGCCTTGTTGGAAGCACGGTACTTCCAGGCGAACGCCAGGGTCATGCAGATGACCGGAACGACCACCAGCAGCATCAGGCCGAAGGCGATCAGGATAAGGTTCTTTTGCTCAATGCCGACCTGACCCTTCGGGTCGAGCAGGGTCCAGTTGCACCCACTGAGTAAAAGCATGCCTAAAAAGGGCAGAATGCCAAACAGTCTGGGGTAACGCTTTTTACTCATCTCACGACCTCTAGATCAGCTTGCTTCAATGCAATTTGTGTTTTGGTCGCCAACACTTCTTCCTGCCTGGTGTCAGCATTTACGGGCGAATAAGGTCATACCTTGAGGAGCGGCGCTGCTCGGCATAAACCTTGGGTGATGCGTGGTTATTGTTCTGACTTCGTGGGCAACAGGCCTGTATTTCAGACCAAGTCCATTTGGTGCGGAAAATCACGGAGGGGAGTCAGCCCGGCATCGCCGCAGGCGATGCTCGTCGAAGTCAGCAAAAAAGGCTTCGGAGCCTTTGAAACTGCGACTTGCAAGCAGTGCCGAACGGAAATTGGGGGCGATTGTAGATAGGTAGCCCCCCCTTGACTATGACTTATTGAGCAACAGTCTTTTACAGGAAGTGTAATAATCCAACCCGAAAAATCAGTTTCGCGACAGTTTGTCGCACCCGTTCCAATAGCTCTGAAACGCCCGTTCCACAAGGGCTGCGGGTTGACGCAAGTCAATCGCCCTGTGCGCATTGTGGGAAATTTCGCGGCACAAGGGACTTGCGTCAAAACAGGACTTTTGTCTAACCCCGACGACGGTTGCGCCAGATGCCCAGCGGCACCAGCACGGCGGTCAGGACGAATGCTACAAGTGCCCATTGTGCAAGGGAAAGTCCCAATACAGGTGGGTATGGCGTGGAGCAGAAACCGTCGACCTGGAACACCAGGGGCAGTACCGAAGCCAGGGGGAGTCCATCGACGATCGGTTGCAGGGTATCGATGCCGCAACTGACGGACGGATTGGCGAGGATATACACATGGTTGCCGGCGGCGGCGACGCCACCGAGGGCGCTGAGCACCACCAGGCCTTCGAAGAGGGTCAGGCTGCGCTTGCCGGGCATGGCGGCGCCGATGAAGGCGAACAGGGCGATCAGCAGCAGCGCATAGCGTTGCAGGATGCACAACGGGCAGGGCGCCTCGCCAAGGACGATCTGCATATACAGTGCGCCGCCGATCAGCGCGATGCAGATCACGCCCAACAGGACCAGGAAGCGCCGTTCCCGATTCAGGCGCTGCGTTTGCTCGTTCATTGCCATTCCCTTCACGTTAGATGGATCGACTCGCGGCCACGCGAAAGCCGCGGGGCGCACACGATGACGGCGCGCCGGCGGAAAGTCTACAGGCAGACGGAGGATCGGAGGTGAAGAGCCTGTGAAAAGGCCGGCGCAAGGGGAGAAGTGAAGAGGAACGGGATTAACAGGGAATTAATATGCTGAAACAAGTGGCCTCATCGCTGGCAAGCCAGCTCCCACAGGTCCGGCGCTGCACGCGGTCACTGTGGGAGCCGGCTTGCCGGCGATGAGGCCCAGAGGATCACTCCAAAGCCGAAGCCGGCCCGAAGAACTCATACCGGCTCTGCCCTTCCGGCACACCCAGCGCCTTCAGATGCCGCTTCACCGCCGCCATGAACGGCTTGGGCCCAAGGAAGTAGGCATCCAGGTCCCGCTCCTGCGGCAGCCACTGCCCCAGTTGTGCCTCACTCAGGTAACCCAGGGCATCCCCCGGCAGGCTCACGCCGTCATCCTCGTCATAGCTATAGAAGCGCTTGAGCTGCGGATTGCGCGCGGCCAGCGCGTCGACGTGCTCACGGAACGCATGCACGCCACCGTTGCGCGCGCAATGGATGAAGTGGATCTGCCGCCCGCTGTCCAGCGCCGCCTCGAGCATCGCCAGGGTCGGGGTGATGCCGACGCCGCCGCTGATCAGCACCAGCGGCTTGTCGCTGGCGGCCAGGGTGAAGTCCCCCGCTGGCGGGAACAGGTTGATGCTGTCGCCCACCTTCAACTGGTCATGCAGGTAGTTGGACGCCTTGCCCCCCGCCTCGCGCTTGACGCTGATGCGGTACAGGCGCCCATCCCCCAGGCTCGACAGCGAATAGTTGCGACGCTGCTCGACCCCATCGATGACCAATTGCAGCCCGATGTACTGGCCCGGCTCGGCCACCAGCACCGGCTGGCCATCCACCGGAGCGAAATAGAAGGAGACGATCTCGGCGCTCTCCTCGACCCGCTCCACCAGGGTAAAGGCCCGCGCTCCACGCCAGCCGCCCTTGGCCTGCTCCTTCTGCTGGTACATGCCCTCCTCGGCACCGATCAGGATATCGGCCAGCTGTTGATAGGCCGCGCCCCAGGCCTTGAGCACTTCAGGGGTGGCGATCTCGCTGCCGAGCACCTCCTCGATGGCGCGCAGCAGGCAACTGCCGACGATCGGGTAATGCTCGGGCAGGATCTGCAAGGCCACATGCTTGTTGACGATCTGCCCGACCAGACCGCCCAGTTGCTCCAGCCGGTCGATATGCCGGGCGTACATCAGCACGCCATTGGCCAGGGCGCGGGGCTGGTCGCCGCTGGCCTGGTGGGCCTGGTTGAACAGCGGGCGCACCTCGGGGTACTCGCTGAGCATCATCTTGTAGAAATGGGTGGTCAGGGCTTCGCCACCGCTCTCCAGCAGCGGAACGGTGGCCTTGATGATTGCACGGTCTTCGGCGGTCAGCATGAAACGACTCCTGAGCCTGATGGGCTTCTGGTTAAACACTGCCAGGGGTATTTCAGAATCCGTGCCAATGTTTTCACCCAATAAAACCGGGCACTTGCACGCAACAAGAGTCAGAATGACCAACAGCTGCTAGAGTCATAACGACCACAAGGAGTCAATATGACCTCAAAGCCCCTGCTCACCGCCCTGCTCCCCCTGGTCAGCGACCTGTCCCGCGACCTGCCCGAGCGCGAGCGCTATCGCCGCCTGCTGGAAGCCATGCGCGCCCTGCTGCCCTGCGACGCTGCCGCCCTGCTGCGCCTGGACGGCGAATGGCTGGTGCCGCTGGCGGTGGACGGGCTCAGCGTCGACACCCTGGGCCGGCGCTTCCGGGTCAGCGAACATCCGCGCTTCGCCGCCCTGCTCAGCCGCAGTGGCCCGACCCGCTTCGCCAGCGACAGCGAACTGCCCGACCCTTACGACGGCCTGGTCGAGGGCCTGCACCAGCAACTGGAAGTCCACGATTGCATGGGCTGCCCGCTGTTCGTCGACGAGCGCCCCTGGGGCCTGCTGACCCTCGATGCGCTGGCCCCGGACAGCTTCCGCCAGGCCGAACTGGACTCGCTGCAAGCCTTCGCCAGCCTCGCCGCCGCCACGGTCAACGTGGCCCAGCGCATCGAGGGCCTGGCCCTGCGCGCCGAGGTCTACCGCCAGGCCAGCGACCAGCAGGCCAAGGAACTGATCGGCCAGAGCAAGGCGCACAAGCGCCTGCTGGAGGAAATCAGCCTGGTCGGCAGCAGCGACCTGACCGTGCTGATCACCGGCGAGACCGGGGTCGGCAAGGAGCTGGTGGCCCAGGCCATCCATCAGGCCTCGCCGCGCGCCGACAAGCCGCTGATCAGCCTCAACTGCGCGGCCCTGCCCGACACCCTGGTGGAAAGCGAACTGTTCGGCCATGTCCGCGGCGCCTTTACCGGCGCGGTGGGCGAGCGCCGCGGCAAGTTCGAGCTGGCCAACGGCGGCACCCTGTTCCTCGATGAAGTGGGCGAGCTGTCGCTGGTGGTCCAGGCCAAGCTGTTGCGGGTCCTGCAAAGCGGCCAGTTGCAACGCCTGGGTTCGGACCAGGAACACCGCGTCGACGTGCGCCTGATCGCCGCCACCAACCGCGACCTGGCCGAGGAGGTCCGTGCCGGCCGTTACCGCGCCGACTTCTACCACCGCCTCAGCGTCTACCCGCTGCCGGTGCCGGCCCTGCGCGAGCGCGGTCGCGACGTGTTGCTGCTGGCCGGCTACTTCCTCGAACAGAACCGCTCGCGCATGGGCCTCAACAGCCTGCGCCTGAGCGCCGAAGCCCAGGCCGCGCTGCTGGCCTACGACTGGCCGGGGAACGTGCGCGAACTGGAACACCTGATCGGCCGCTCGGCGCTCAAGGCCCTCGGGCAGCACCGCGACCGGCCGCGGATCCTGACCCTCGACGGCGCCGACCTGGATTTGCCCGGCGTAGCCAGCACGACCGCCGCACAACCAGCTATCCTGCCCGGCAGCGAAAGCGCCGGCGACCTGCGCCAGGCACTCGACCACTACCAGCGCCAGCTCATCGGCCAATGCCTCGAACGCCACCAGCACAACTGGGCCAGCGCCGCTCGCGAACTGGGCCTGGATCGTGCCAACCTGGCGCGCCTGGCACGCCGGCTTGGACTGCGCTGATTTACGAATAAGCTAAAGCACGGCGTGCCGGGGTCGATAACCCTGGCACCAGCCTCCGATTCATCATTAATGCCACGAAGGTTTCTATGTTCTCGCAAAAAGCCCGCGCGGACTCGCTGTCGCTGCTGCTCTTCACCTTGCGCAGCGGCAAGCTGATGGCGATCAACCTGCTCAAGGTCAGCGAGATCATTCCCTGCCCGCCCTTGACCCGCCTGCCCGAGGCCCATCCCCACGTCAAAGGCGTGGCGACCCTGCGCGGCAACTCGCTGCCGGTGATCGACCTGTCCCGCGCCATCGGCGAACGGCCGCTGGCCGATCCCAATGGCGGCTGCCTGATCGTTACCGATATCAGCCGTTCCAAGCAGGGCCTGCATGTCCAGGCAGTGGCGCGCATCGTCCACTGCAAGAGCACCGATATCCGCCCGCCGCCCTTTGGCTCGGGGGACAAGTCGTTCATCACCGGCGTGACCCGCATCGACGACACCCTGGTGCAGGTGCTGGATATCGAAAAGGTCATCCACACCATCGCCCCGGTCCATCACGAGCATGCCCCGGCGCAGCTCAGCGACGAGGATGCGACCATCCTCAAGGCGACCAACATACTGGTGGTGGATGACAGCCAGGTTGCCTTGCAGCAATCGATCTACACCCTGCGCGGGCTCGGCCTGGAAGCCCATACCGCACGCAGCGCCAAGGACGCCATCGGCGTGCTCCTGGACCTGCAGGGCACCGACCAGGAAATCGACGTGGTGGTGTCGGATATCGAAATGTCGGAGATGGACGGCTACGCCTTCACCCGCACCCTGCGCGAAACCCCGGACTTCCAGCATCTCTATGTGCTGCTGCATACCTCGCTGGACAGTGCCATGAACAGCGAGAAGGCCAAGGCGGCAGGGGCCAATGCGGTGTTGACCAAGTTTTCTTCGCCTGAGCTGACCGACTGCCTGATCGTCGCGGCGCGGACGGTGGCCTTTACCGAGAGATAGTTGCTGCCAAGGGCCCCATCGCCGGCAATGCCGGCTCCCACAGGTTTCAGTGTCGCTACGGACATTGTGGGAGCCGGCGTTGCCGGCGATGGGGCCCGAATGAACACCACAAGGATCAGGCATACTCCGGCACTCAGCCCCAGAGGAACCACGTCCCCCATGAAAGCGCCCATCCTCGCCCTGCTTCTGCTCGCCCCCCTCGCCCACGCCTCCAGCGACCAGGCCTGGGCCGAGCACGACAAGCAATTGCTGCGCGCCTGCAGCGCCGCCAGCCAGCTCAAGGACGTCCGCGCCCTGGGCAAGAGCGCCGAGTTCGATGACCGCAGCGGCTACTCCGCCCTGCTCCTGCAAGGCCGCTACCCGCAAAAACACATGAACAACCGCAAGGGCACCGAGCTGTGCCTCTACGACCGGCGCCAGAAGACCGCCTACGTCACCGAATGGACACCGGGCAAACCGTGAACAGCGCCACCGATACGATCCATTTCAACTGCACCGGCTGCGGCCGCTGCTGCACCGGCCACCACGTCCCTCTGACCCTTGTCGAAGCCCGCCAGTGGGTGGATGACGGTGGCCAGGTGATCGTCCTGGTCGAGGCCTTTCTCGATAACGGCCTGGGCCTGCCCCTGGACCAGCAGGAGCACGCCCGCCGCCGCTCCTGCGCGGTGCCCTGCGGAGCCACCGAGGCCTACGTCGCCATCACCTTCGCGGCCTTCAACCCGGGCCCGTGTCGCAACCTCGACGCCGAGCTGCGCTGCATGATCTACGAGCGCCGCCCGCTGGTCTGTCGCATCTATCCGATGGAGATCAACCCGCATATCCCCCTGCGTCCGCAGGCCAAGGACTGCCCGCCGGAAGCCTGGGGCAGCGGCGAAGCATTGATCCATCGCGAACGCGTGGTCGACCCGAAGCTGATGGAGCTGATCGAGCAGTCACGCCAGGCCGATCGCGACGATATCCGCAACAAGGCGCTGATCTGCCAGCGCCTGGGCATCGACACCAGCGCCCTGAAAGGCAACGGCTTCACCGCCTATCTGCCGGACACGACGGCGCTGCGCCAGGCCATGATCGAAACGGCCAGCGATGCCGGAGCGACGTTGGCTCCGTGGATCCTGCATGTGGAGAATGGCGACCTTGCCGGAAAACTGGACTCGGCAGGGGCCAGGGTCACCGGCACGAGCGCCGGGCACTACAGCTTCATCGGTTTCTGATCCGGCGCGCTATTGGCGCCGGCACCAGAATTCTTCGGCCAGGCGCCGCAGGTCTTCGGCCAGGCCGGCCACATCGCTGGCAGTGGAATGACCGCGCTGACCCGCCGTGACGCTTTGCTCGCTGGCCTGGCGGATGCTGATGATGTTGCGGTTGATGTCTTCGCTGACCAGGCTTTGCTGCTCCACCGCCGAGGCGATCTGCATGCTCATCTCGCTGATCTGGTTGACCCGCTGGCTGATGCCGTGCAGCGCCTGGGTCGCATGCTGGGCCTGCTCGACACTGTGCCCGGCATGGTCGCTGCTCTGCTGCATCGCCAGCACCGCATCGCGGGCGCCGTTCTGCAACATGCTGATCATGCGCTGGATCTCCCCGGTGGACTGCGCGGTACGCTGGGCCAGGCCGCGCACCTCGTCGGCCACCACGGCAAAGCCGCGGCCATGATCCCCCGCCCGGGCCGCCTCGATCGCCGCATTCAGCGCCAGCAGGTTGGTCTGTTCGGCGATGCTGTGGATAACTTCCAGCACCCCGGAGATCTCCTCGCTGTGGTTCTCCAGGGTGTGCACCACCTCGGTGGCTTCGGCCAGGGCATTGGCCAGTTGCAGGATGGTGCTGCGGCTCTGGTCCACCAACTGGTGCCCGACCTGGGTCTCGCCTTCGGCCTGGTCCGCCGCCTTCGAAGCCTGCTGCGCGCTGTCGGCGACCTCGGCAACCCGCGCCGCCATGCGGTTGATGGCTTCGGCCACCTGGTCGGCGTCGCCCTGCTGGCCAACGGTGGTGGTATGGCTGTGCTGCAGGTGGCTGGCCAGGTCGGCGGTGTGCCCGGCCAGGCGCTTGGAGGTGTCACCGATACGCCCGACCACCGCGCCGATCTGCGCTTCGAGCATCTGCAAGGCGAATTCGATCTGGCCCACGGTATCGCGGCGCCCGGTGTACAGGCGCTGGCTCAGCGGGTTGTCGGCGATATCGCGCACGCGCCGGCCAAGGCGCTCCAACGGGCTCAGGGTGCGGCTGATCAGCAAGCCGCCGAGGCCGACGAAGGCCGCCCATTCCAGCACGCCCTGATAGGGGATTTCCGGTAACAGCAGGCGACTGCCCAGCACCACCGCCAGCAAGCCAGCGAGGCCCAGGCCCAGGCGCGCGCCCATGCTCGGCACGGGCAAACGATCCAGCAGCTTGCGTTCACCACTGCGCAGTTCGGCATAGTGCCGCTCGGCCGCCTCGACCTGGGCGCGACTCGGCTTGGTCCGCACCGACTGGTATTCCACGGTCTGGCCATGGCTGGTGATCGGCGAGACAAAGGCGCTGACCCAATAGTGATCACCGTTCTTGCAACGGTTCTTCACCAGGCCCATCCACGAACGGCCCTTCTTCAAGGTTTGCCACATATGCTCGAAAGCCGCCGGTGGCATGTCCGGGTGGCGCACGATATGGTGCGCGCTGCCGATCAGCTCCTCCCGGGAGAACCCGCTGATGCGGATGAACTCGTCGTTGGCGTAGGTGATTGCACTCGTCAGATCCGTGGTGGACAGAATGTTCGCATCCACGGGGTAATCCACGTTTCGACCGGTCACAGGCAGATTGCTCTTCATCGAGAGGCGCTCGTCGTTCGGGTGGGGGGTATAAAGCAGGGCGGAAATACTACGTTTGACCCCCTCCCGGAACCTTGACCCAGAGCAGCATTAAGGCCAGTTGCCATCACCGCTCATCGACAATCATTCTCACCTGACAGCGCTGACAGCTACGCGTCACCCAACTGACCCGGTCTGTCCTATATAAGGGTATGAAGCCCTTCCTCCCCAACTTCTGCCGGCCCTTCTGACGCATGCGAATTTCCAGTCCCCGAACGCTGCTTGTCCTGCTCGCCATCGTCCTTCTCGCCGTGGCCGCCTGGTTCATCAGCCGCCCACCGCAAGCCGCGCGCCCGGCCGCGGCGAATGCCGTACCGGTCAGCGTGATCGCGGTGCAGCGCGAGGATGTGCCGCGCTTTCTCAGCGCCATCGGCACCGTGCAATCGCTGCATAGCGTGGTGATCCGCCCGCAGGTGGAAGGCGTGCTGACGAAAATCGCCGTGCAGGAAGGCCAGACCGTACAGAAGGGCGACCTGCTGGCCACCCTCGACGACCGCGCCATCCGCGCCAGCCTCGACCAGGCCAAGGCCCAGCTCGGCCAGAGCCAGGCGCAGTTGCAGGTGGCGGAAACCGACCTCAAGCGCTATCGCCTGCTCAGCGAAGACAACGGCATCTCGCGCCAGACCCTCGACCAGCAGCAGGCGCTGGTCAACCAGCTGAAAGCCACCCTGCTCGGCAACCAGGCCAATATCGCCGCCGCCGAGGTGCAACTGTCCTATACCCGGATCCTCTCGCCGGTCAGCGGCCGGGTCGGCATCCGCAATGTCGACGAAGGCAACCTGGTGCGCACCACCGACACCCAGGGCCTGTTCAGCGTTACCCGCCTCGATCCGATCAACGTGGAATTCTCGGTGCCGCAGAACTGGCTGCCGACCCTGCAACAGCTCACCGCCAGCAGCGAGCCCTCGCCGATCCAGGCCTACCTGGAAGGCGATGGCGACACCGGCGGCAAGCTGCTCGGCGAAGGCCGCCTGAGCCTGATCGACAACCAGATCGCCGCCGGCACCGGCACCCTGCGCGCCAAGGCCACCTTCAACAACCCCGACGCCCGCCTGTGGCCCGGCCAACTGGTCACCCTGCGGGTGCAGACCGGCATCGAGCGCAACGCCCTGGTGGTGCCGCCGGGGGTGGTGCGCCAGGGCGTCGACCAGCATTTCGTCTACCGCATCAATGGCGACAAAGCCGAGGCCGTGCAGGTCAAGGTCATCTACCAGGACAGCAAGCTCAACGTGATCACCGGCGTCGAAGCCAACGACCGCCTGGTGGCCGATGGTCAATCGCGGCTCAAGCCCGGTGCCAAGGTTGAAATCCTTACGGCCAAGCCGGCCACCGAGGACGTGGCCCGCAGCGACGCGAGCGTGCAGCCATGAACGCCGCCCTGCCCAATGGTCGCAGCGGTCTGTTCGGCTGGTGCATCGAGCGCCCCGTCGCCACCCTGCTGCTGACCTTCGCCCTGGTCCTGCTCGGCGTGGTCGCCTTTCCCCGCCTGCCGGTGGCGCCGCTGCCGGAAGCGGACTTCCCGACCATCCAGGTCACCGCCAACCTGCCCGGGGCCAGCCCGGAAACCATGGCCTCGTCCGTGGCCACGCCGCTGGAGGTGCAGTTCAGTGCCATCCCCGGCATGACCCAGATGACCTCCAGCAGCGCCCTCGGCTCCACCAGCCTGATCCTGCAGTTCACCCTCGACAAGAACATCGACACCGCCGCCCAGGAGGTCCAGGCGGCGATCAACACCGCTACCGCGCGCCTGCCTCAGGACATGCCCAGCCCGCCGACCTGGCGCAAGGTCAACCCGGCCGACAGCCCGGTGCTGATCCTCACCGTCAGTTCCGAGCACATGCCGGCCAACGAGCTCAGCGACTACGCCGAAACCCTGCTGGCCCGGCAATTGAGCCAGATCGACGGGGTCGGCCTGGTCAACATCACCGGCCAGCAGCGCCCGGCGATCCGCGTCCAGGCCCAGCCCGACAAACTCGCCGCCCTCGGCCTGACCCTCGCCGACCTGCGCCTGGCGATCCAGCAGACCAGCCTCAACCTGGCCAAGGGCGCGCTATACGGCGAGAGCAGCGTGTCGACCCTGGCGACCAACGACCAGTTGTTCCATCCCGAGCAGTACGCGCAACTGATCGTCTCCTACCGCGACGGCGCGCCGGTGCAGCTCAAGGACGTGGCCAGGGTCATCAGCGGCTCGGAGAACGCCTACGTCAAGGCCTGGTCCGGTGACCAGCAAGGCCTCAACCTGGTGATCTTCCGCCAGCCCGGAGCGAACATCGTCGACACCGTCGACCGGGTCAACGTCGAGCTGCCGCGCCTTGAAGAAATGCTCCCGGCAACGGTCAACGTCTCGGTGCTGCAGGACCGCACCCAGACCATCCGCGCCTCGCTGCACGAAGTGGAACTGACCCTGGCCATCGCCGTGCTGCTGGTGATCGCGGTCATGGCCCTGTTCCTGCGCCAGTGGTCGGCGACCCTGATCGTCTCGGCGGTGCTCGGCGTGTCGCTGGTGGCCAGCTTCGCCTTCATGTACGTGATGGGCTTCAGCCTGAACAACCTGACCCTGGTGGCGATCGTCATCGCCGTGGGCTTCGTGGTGGACGACGCCATCGTCGTGGTGGAGAACATCCACCGCCACCTGGAAGCCGGCGACAGCCGCCGCGAAGCCGCGATGAAGGGCGCCCGGGAGATCGGCTTTACCGTGGTCTCGATCAGCTTCTCCCTGGTCGCAGCCTTTATCCCGCTGCTGTTCATGGGTGGCGTGGTCGGCCGGCTGTTCAAGGAATTCGCCCTGACCGCCACCTCGACCATCCTGATTTCGGTGCTGGTGTCGCTGACCCTGGCGCCGACCCTGTGCGCCCTGTTCATGAATGCCCCGGCCCACGATAAAGAGAAGAAGCCAGGCTTCGGCGAACGCCTGCTCGGCTGGTACGAGCGCCTGCTGGACAAGGCCCTGGCCCACCAGCGCCTGATGCTCGGGGTGTTCTTCCTCAGCACCACCCTGGCGGTGGTCGGCTATGTGCTGATTCCCAAGGGCTTCTTCCCGGTGCAGGACACCGGTTTCGTCCTCGGCACCACGGAAGCGGCGGCTGATATCTCCTACCCGGACATGGTCGCCAAGCACCAGGCCCTGGCCGAGATCATCGGCGCCGACCCGGCGGTACGCGCCTTCTCCCATGCAGTGGGGGTCACCGGCAGCAACCAGACCATCGCCAACGGTCGCTTCTGGATCTCGCTGAAGGACCGCGGCGACCGCGACGTGTCCGCCAGCGAGTTCATCGACCGCCTGCGGCCCAAGCTGGCCAAGGTGCCCGGCGTGGTCCTGTACCTGCGCGCCGGCCAGGACATCAACCTCAGTTCCGGGCCGAGCCGCAGCCAGTATCAATATGTGCTCAAGAGCAACGACGGCCCGGCGCTGAACCTGTGGACCGAGCGCCTGACCGAACGGCTCAAGGCCAACCCGGCGTTCCGCGACCTGTCCAACGACCTGCAACTGGGCGCCAGCGTCACCCGCATCGAGATCGACCGACAGGCTGCCGCACGCTTCGGCCTGACCACCACCGATGTCGACCAGGCCCTGTACGACGCCTTCGGCCAGCGCCAGATCAGCGAATTCCAGACCGAGACCAACCAGTACAAGGTGATTCTCGAGCTGGACGCCCGCCAGCGTGGCCGCGCAGAAAGCCTCAACTACTTCTACCTGCGCTCGCCGCTGACCGGCGAGATGGTGCCGCTGGCTGCCGTGGCCAGGGTCGAGGCACCGAGCACCGGCCCGCTGTCCATCGCCCACGACGGCCTGTTCCCGGCGGCCAACCTGTCGTTCAACCTGGCGCCGGGCGTGGCCCTCGGCGATGCGGTGAGCATCCTTGAACGGACCCAGCGCGAACTGGGCATGCCGGCCTCCATCAGCGGTACCTTCCAGGGCGCGGCGCAAGCCTTCCAGAGTTCGCTGTCGAGCCAGCCCTGGCTGATCCTCGCCGCGCTGGTGGCGGTGTACATCATCCTTGGCGTGCTCTACGAGAGCTTCGTCCACCCGCTGACCATCATCTCCACCCTGCCCCCGGCCGGCCTCGGCGCCCTGGCCCTGCTCTGGCTGTGGGGCCAGGACTTCACCATCATGGGCCTGATCGGCGTGGTGCTGCTGATCGGTATCGTCAAGAAGAACGGCATCCTGCTCATCGACTTCGCCCTGGATGCCCAGCGCAACCACGGCATGACGCCCGAGCAGGCGATCCATCAGGCCTGCCTGACCCGTTTCCGACCGATCATCATGACCACCCTGGCCGCCCTGCTCGGCGCCGTACCGCTGATGCTCGGCGCCGGTGCCGGCGCCGAACTGCGCCAGCCGCTGGGCATTGCCGTGGTTGGCGGGCTGCTGGTCAGCCAGGCCCTGACGCTGTTCACCACCCCGGTCATATACTTGGCCCTGGAGCGCCTGTTCCACCGGCGCCAGAGCGCTGCCCCGGCGCACCGGCCTGTGGCCGATTGAGCAACGCGGCCCCTGTGGGAGCGGGTTCACCGGAACGCCGG